>CAMWWS010000087.1 GCA_947178085.1 uncultured Lachnospiraceae bacterium
ATATATGCCTGACCGAATCCATCTATTGAAAATTCCAATTGCGACATAATTCTTACTTTTTCTGTTCCGCTCTTGGATGTAGCATAAAGCCGGAAATTTCCGTCTCCCTTGGCCTTCATAACGGCTCTGTTTCCTTCCTGCTCAAGACTAACCAGATTGGTCGGCGCTCCTGTATCGTTTACTGCCTTGAATATCAGTTCTTTATCATCCGCCTGAGGAGGTTCAACATATGCTTCTACCGTTATGGTATCATGTTCTTTAGTAAATTCTCTTCCGTCTAAAGATTTCAGATTAATCTTACGCACAGGAATTTCATCGACTTTTCCGAGAACAACTGGAGTCTCTATGTTGCATTCCAGCGTCCTGATATAGTTTTTATGTAAACCTGTATTCTCAGTGTCTTTATTATTTCTATTAGTATTGCTATTTTCACGGCTTTCATAACTTTCGCATACTACTGACGCACCATTTAATCCTTTTCCCGTTACTTCAACCTTAATCTGACCGGGCACAGTATCCGCCTGTACTATTGCCAACAGTTTTCCGTTAAAAAGCCTTCTGCTTAAACCTTTATAGCTGTCAAAGTCCGTACTGTCTCCGTTATCAAGCCCGATAAGCCTTCCTGCTCCCGTAACCTTCACATTTACTCTGTCACAGGCGTTTTCTACAGGATTTCCATCCGCATCCACCGTACTTACAGTGAAGAAAAGCAAATCCCTGCCGTCTGCCTTTACTTTTGTTTCATCCGGAGTTATTACAATATCGCTGGAATTACCAAATGAATGCTTTTCTTCTGATGCGACTTTTTTCTCATCATAATCATATGCAATTGCCGTAAGAGTGCCTTTTTCATAAGGAAGCTGATAGTCTGCCACGATATGGCTTCCGCTGCCTGCTTCATGCGTCAGATGCTGTTTACCAAGGCTTCTGCCGTTTATGAAAAGTTCTACATACGGCGCATTAGAGCAGACCCGCACATCTATAAGCTGTCCTTCGTTGAAATCCCAATAAGGGAAAATATGTATCATAGGCTTTTGTCTGTAATCCGTCCATGCAGACTGCCATACATAGAAGGAGTCCTTCGGGAAACCGGCAGTATCAATCTGTCCAAAATATGAATTCTTGGTATGGTACGGCGTAGGTTCTCCGATATAATCAAAACCTGTCCATATGAACTGCCCCAGAGAGAACTCCATATCTCTATCCACTGTTGCGCAGATTTCCATTGATTTAGCGCTCCAGCTTGTTGCGCTGTTGCCAAGAGCCGAGCACTGTTCATCATCCTCGGCAAGTATTCCCGCCTTCAGCGGAAAATGGTATACCCCCCTGCTCTGCACGATTGACGATGTTTCACTTCCGTATATTATCCAGTCGGGATGCTCCTTATGGTGCTCTTCATAATACTTTTCACCATAATTGTATCCTGCCATTTTTAACATATCAGCGCATTTTTGTGTATTTTCCCAAGGCATATAGTTAGAACACAAGGTCACTATTGCGTTCTTCATCGGATCATATTTTTCAACCAAGCCCTTAAGATAAGCGGTGATTTCCTGTCCGTGCTCATCCGCATGTGTATCGTATATTTCATTTCCGATACTCCATAAAATTACGCTGGGATGATTTCTATCCCTTTTTACCCAGCTCTCCACATCTTTCGCTGACCATTCCTTGAAAAATCTGGCATAATCATATGTAGTCTTGGAGCGCTCCCACATATCAAAAGCTTCCGAAAGCACCAGAAGTCCCATTTCATCCGCAAGCTCAATGGCTCCCACCGCCATCATATTATGCGCGCCTCTTACCGCGTTTACGCCCATTTCTTTCAAAATACGGTATTTCCGCTTCATTGCCGACTTATTAAATACAGCTCCGAGCGCGCCTAAATCATGATGCTCGCAGACTCCGTTCAGTTTCAAATGCCTTCCGTTTAAGAAAAATCCTTTCTGCGCATCATATTCAACGTACTTAAAGCCGATTCTGTCCTCTTCCTTCTGTATCACTTCATTATTTATCATAAGTTCTGTCTTGAGAGTATAAAGTACAGGGGAATCCACATCCCATAGCTCTATGTCATTTACCAGATAGTTTTTAACTACTATGGATTTGTCTGCTGCAACTGCATTATCCTGTAAAGCTTTATCAATAACCTCATCCGTCGTTTCAAGTCTGACCTCACTGCCGTTTTTATCCCAAAGACTGAATTCTATCTGCGCTTCATCTCTCCTGTCTCCGGCAATTTCAGCTTCCAGACGGAGTAGGAAACTTTTTTCAGCATATTTTTTAGTACTGATATATACGGCGTTCTCCGGAAGATAGGTTCTATCCGTCACTTTAAACCATACGTCGCGATAAATGCCGGCTCCCGAATACCAACGGCTGTTAGGACTCATGAAGCATGCGCTGACCAGAATTTCATTCTCACCCGATTTAAGAAAATCGGTAATATCCAACGTAAAAGCAGAATAACCATATTTCCACTCTCCTGCTTTCTCTCCGTTTATATATACGGTACTGTCCATATATATACCTTCAAATGTAACGAAAGCCTTCTTATCCTGATTCTGCTCATACACAAAGTTCTTCTTATACCAGCCGGTTCCATTCTCATACAGATTAAGGGCATCATAAATCAGCCAGTCATGCGGAATATCTACCGCTTTAAATTCCTGCAATCTGGGTATTACCTGCTCATACGTAGTCCCTGCCTCAGTCTTTAAAAAAGACCATCCATCATTCCATAAAATTTTTCCGTTCATGCCACACCTCGTTTGTTATTTTTTGACAGCAATACTAAAAGGACTCATCGGAAATCCTTCTTTATTATAAATAAGCGCTCCGCTGTTCGTATTGCAGCAGCAATATTTAATTTCACATATATCCGATATATCTTCTTCACATGACAGTAACACCCTGTTCTCATGAATTTCAGCCTTTGCCCTGTGACGGATACCTTTTTCATCTACAAGCTCAAAATCCGTAATTTCATTCCCTTTATTCTCCGAGAAAGTATAGATGCCGCCTGCGGAGTTTTTTAAGAATAATGTCGCAATTACTCTTGTATCCGGCTTTTGCTCAGCTATTCCATCTATATCTATTTTATCTACATCTACTCTTTCTATCTGCGGTCCCTCGCAGCCTGACTTATGTCCATACAGCCTATCGGCCGCAAGCATTGCAAGACGGTAACCAACGCCCTTTTTATTTAAGGGGTGCAGGTCATTGTCTTCTCCGAGGTCCATAGCTACTACCATTCCTGTATCCGGTATTTCCAAAGCCTGCCTCTGCGCTTCACGTAGACGAGGCCAATCATGAAAAGTCTCATCCCTGTCCAAGTCATAAGTTTCCGTAGAAAAATTAGGAAGCTGGACATATAAAAACGGCAGTTTTGCATCTCCCCAATTCTTTCTATATCCTGTTATCAGCTTTCTCATCAGGTCAAGATAGAGTTCCGGTTTATCAGTGTTTGCTTCCCCCTGATACCAAAGTACGCCGGCAATCGTATATTTATGGCAGGGCGCCATCATACCGTTATAAAGACCTGTGGGCTTCCAGTTCACGAAATCCGTCTCAGGAACCATATCACAGGAAGCGCCTACTCTGTATTTCCAAGTCCCTGACAACTCTATTTTCTCTTCATCATTAAAAATTGCATATATTTTACCGTCTGT
Organism: uncultured Lachnospiraceae bacterium; assembly: GCA_947178085.1. The sequence goes on from CAMWWS010000087.1 coordinate 3,672, forward strand.
GAATCTTCCGTGCCCAGTCTCGCTTTTTACACGAATAATTATTGTATTACTGCCTTCCTTCAAAATTCCTGCAGGCACTATGTACTTTCTTGGCGGATACTGATAATCCGTATGCCCAACCTGAACGCCGTTAATATATACAGTATCGCTGTCTACTATCGTTCCAAGCCAGAGCTTAGCCTCCCGCTTCGCAAATTCTCCGGAAACCGTAAATTCCCTACGTAACCATACGCTTCCGATAAATCCCTTAAGTTCTGTATCCTTAAAAAAGCATGGGATTTCTATTTCTTTAAAATCAGAAGTATCGATGCCGCCCTGTTCCCAGCCTTCTTTTACTCCCAAATCCATGCTCTCAAGTCTGCCATGCCATTCTTCCGCCTGTCGCTGGTTTATTCTAACCCTCTCTTCAATAAAATCATCATCACTGTATCTGTCTGCAAGAGCCAGAAGGTCGTCATATCCATCCAACATCTCCCTGCTCATCCATGATTCAATTCTGGAGCCCCCCAGACTTGCATTAATAAGCCCGACAGGAATCCCTGTCATCTTGTATGTCTGCTCTGCAAAGAAATATGCGGTGGCGGAAAAGTCCAAAATAGTGTCCTGCCTTGCCTCTTTCCACTCTCCTGTCAAAAGTTCCTTTATCGGCGCATGGAAATCACTGTGCTCAGTAATTTTAAAGGTACGGATGTTGGAATTGGAACAGTTTCTAATCTCCTCAGGATATTTATCCCTGACTCTGGTCATGGGAAGTTCCATATTGGACTGCCCTGAGCACATCCATACATCTCCGATTAGAATGTCTATGATATTTTTCTCATTCCCTTTATCATCAGAAATATGCATTTCATGAGCTCCGCCGGGTTCAAGACCTTCCAGAAATATTTCCCAATATCCTTCTTTGTCAGTCTTTGCGACTTTTTTCTCTCCCAAAAACGAAACCGTAATCACACTCTCCGGTTCATCTTCTCCCCATATGCGCACTCTTTTCTTCTGCTGTAATATCATTCCGTCACTTATAAGTCTAGGCAGCTTTAATGTCTTCACTACGATAACGTTCCTTTCTAATTTACTCCCAGTTTTCTAAGTTCATCTATCGCCTGTGACTGGTTTTTAAAATGAATCGTATGAATTCCAAATTCTGACGCACCTGTCAGATTCTTTTCCGTATCATCTAAAAAAACGCACTCCTCTGGAACAAGATGATATCTGTCAATCAGAAGCTGATATATCTCCGGCATAGGCTTTATGACCTTTTCTTTATATGATAGGATTCCTCCGTCAGTATATGGGATAAAATCCAGCGCATCCGAACAATCTTCCTCAGCTTTTCTGGAAAAGTTGGAAAGATAGAGTATCTGATAGCCCTTCTGCTTTAATTCTTTAATCCACGGTATCGCATAATCATTTCTGGACACGATTCCTTTAACATTGGCAAAGTAACTTTTAATTTTATCTTCCAAATCAGGAGCGTTGTTGATAAAGCATTGTGTTATCTCTTCGTCTGTCATAGCGCCTCTGTCGTACTCGTTCCACTCATCGCTCTTTATGGTAGCCTGCGTTATCCTATCAAGTTCCTCTCCGGTACATCCTTTTTCTTCAAGGAATTCCTTCCATGTGAAGTCTGCAAGTACGTTTCCTATGTCGAAAATTATTGTTTTAATCATATTTTCACCTCTGACCGCCTTTTTATGTATGATATTACATTTATGGTTAATTAACATCTGATATTAATCAGCTTATGTTATTATAACTGTGTTTGTGCGACTTGGCAATAAGGAAAGAGGGGAGGATTGAATGTGGGATTGAATAAAGCATAGATGGCAGATTGCACAAAATGTTCTCTCGCGTCTGGCTGCGTCATATGGATTTTCTAAATATTCCGGTGAGGTTGTGAATACGGACACAACCGCCCGCAATTCGCCATCCGGGCTCAATGCGGGCTTTTCGGGACATCCATGTCCCGAAATTGCTGAGTATAGGGCGGAATATTAAGAAAATCTCATATGACTTCGCAAGACAGCTTCGAGAACATTTTGTGCAATCTGCCTTCAAAGGTTTATTAGATAATTGAGATTAGGCTATTTACATGATATACTTTGACAAGGTATTTACAAAAAATGAAATTCTACGGTGCGTAGAGTTAGTAAAAAAGCGATTTCTACGGTACATGGGTGTAACTTGCACTATAAATTTTGTATTCTTATTTCCGAAAGGAGGAAATGTCTATGGACCAAATTAAAATTGGAAAATTCATAGCAAACTGTCGTAAAGAAAAAAATATGACTCAACGGCAATTGGCGGATATTCTTGAAATCAGTGATAAGACAATATCCAAATGGGAATGCGGAAAAGGTTTACCGGAAGTGCAGTTTATGATACCTCTTTGTGACCTGTTAGGGATAAATGTGAACGAACTTCTTTCAGGGGAAAAACTTTCTGCCGATGAGTATCAAAAAAAAGCGGAGGAAAATATGATTACGTTGGTAAAAGAAAATGAATATGTGGAAACTTATAAACCGTTTATAGGGTGGATTATTTCATTTGTAGTGATGGCTCTGTTTTTCGCGTTTAGATGGAACTCGTTGGGAAATGACAAAATATTATCCAAAGTATTTGTTATAGTGGTAATGACATTTATTGATGTACTGTTTTCCATTATTTTTAAAGGTGAATATGTGTATTGGATTGTTTATGGACCCAACTTTGAAACCGCAAAGAACTCGGATTCTCAAAGGAGAAAAACATATGCATGGAAGTATTTAAGGATATTTCTTGTTGCAAGTATAATACTATTGATATATTTGTTAGGAAGCATATATTTTGATTTATCAGCAAGTTATGATTTTATCGTATGTTTGGTTATCATTATAGCCGCGGCATTAACAACTGTTCCAATAAAATTCTAGGCTATACTCTTAAATAGCGGTTATGGATTCAGTAAAAACTTAAAAAGAACAGCAAGGCGGAGAAATCTACCAGCTGTTCTTTTATCTATAAAGGTATTAATATATTCATCTATTCCAAACATTCCGGGTCACCTATCTCTTCATTTCCAAGGTACTTTGTGTATTCTTTTCCCTCATAAAAGTTCATTATCGGACGGCGAAGTTTTGACGGAAATAACGGTAATCTATTCAATACCGACAAATCCAACCAATCAAATCCGATTTGATTAGTATCATTATGAGGCGTTGCATTTTTCGCTTTTCCCAAATAATCACATAAAAACACTAAGTCAATCCTATGAAAGCTCTCGCCATGAACCCCCTCTATTACAAAAAGTAAATCTTTACATTTAACCTCTATTCCTGCCTCTTCTCTTACTTCCCGTTCTACAGTCTGAGGAAGCATTTCCTCGCCGCCTTGACCGCCGCCGGGCAGAATATACCATTCCTCTTTGCCGTCGTTCAGCTTTATAGCAAGTAATTTACCATCTTGAATTATAACTGCTTTTGCAGAAGTGCGTATTTGTCTTGACATATTTATAATCCTTTCAACTTTTCCAGTAAAAAGCCCTCATGCATATTTACTTAAATTTCGAATCTTTATTATTTGTTTCACGGATTATATAATTTTTATGCTCCTTTTTCCGCAACAAGCCTGTCAATATCCTCAAATGCATTTTCCAAACGTTCAATATGATACCGCTCATACATATCATATATAAAATCTGTTAATTCCAAATCATCCCACAACTTTAAAACTTTATCAGCTGTAGTGTTTTTGTACTCTGCATAGTTCTCAATCAAAAAAATGAAAAATTCCATCTCCTTACCCATATCAATCTCTCCTTAAATACAAAGAATTACGTGGATCTCCGGTAACCTGTTCTGCCTCCCACATATCGAAATTTCCAAACGGACTGAAATCCCACATTTCGAGTTCTACATCCGTAAGCATCCGATAGGTTTCAGAAAAGAGAAATTTTCTAAGAGCCGATAGTGGTTCAACTCCATATTTATCCACTATCATCTGTGATACTTTTTCGTTATAAAAAGAAAGAATAAATACCATTTCATTTTTCATCGTTCAACCACCTCACTTAAACTTTCAACGAAGATAATAATTCCTCGTCAAAGCAATATGACGTAATTATTTGTTTTCCCGCTCCTCGCCTTTTCACTGTAAGATACACCCATCTTTCCGCTTGCTCATAGCTTGACGTAAGATAGAAGCCTGTACCAAAGTCAAGTCTGCGGTCAGACTGCAGAATTTTAGGTTTTTCAACAACAATATTGCTCCCATGATATAATATCATCAAACAGTCACTCCTATATAAACACATTTTGTAACATGTATTTTTATTCTCAGCAATTCATCATGCTTACACTTGTTGACTTTTCTTATTTATTCTTAAATTAACTCCCTTTTGGGGAACAGTGTTCCCATTTGCTAATCCACAAACTGAAATTAACGGGTCAGCATATCGATTGCTTCTTCTTCAGTAGCGGCAAAGAACACATCTTTACCCTTGTTGCACTCATAAGCACATCCATAGCAGACTGCACATCCGTGATTACTTTTTCGTTATCATAAATAATAGCACATAGTATCTAATTTTTTTCAATAGTTTTGATTTCCATACCTTTGATGCCCTATCAAATTTCGATTTTGCTCTCTGCTTAGCTTCCCGCCACACTGAAAGATGCAAATGCTTTTATTATCAGAATCACGCATCTGCAATCACAGTTTTTAACAAATGCTCGTTAATCACTTCATCCGTATCACCTCTGACAATCCCCATATGAGTGCTGCGAATTCCATTATCAAACAAAATATATTTAATATTTGATTTTCGAAGGGCTTCTTGTTTACCATAAATACTTACCGTATCACATGGCACTTCTTCATCGTTCTTACCCTGGGCAATCACAATCTTGCTGTCGGACCTGTTGATTCCATCAATTGCACTAAATTTGTTCATCTTTCCAAAACGAATAAATTGTGCAATCCGAATAAATAGCTCCACAAGCGAAGAAAATCTCTTTATATTTGAAATAGCATAGAAATGCATTACCTCCCCGATCGTTGCAAATCCGGCAACCGAAACTACCCTGTCAATGATCACATCGGCATAGTTCAGAACTGCACAAACCGCGTATCCTCCCATACTATGTCCGAATAATGTGATGGGAAGTCCGTATTGCTCTGCACACCGAATGGCTGCTCTCAAATCATAGACTGCCTGTAATATTCCCCAAAAGCACCCCCTATTATCCCGATACGCTGTATTATCAAATGTCATAACCATATATCCATGTTCCACCAGCCACAATACCTCCGGGATATAGTAATCAGAGGTCACCCCCATTCCATGTGACATCACAACAATTCCTTCTTTATTTTCAGCTCCGTATATGTAGCCATTCAAAAGATTCTTTCCGCTTTTGAATCTGATTCTTGAGATTTTATCTGCATATTGCTCATGACAATTTTGTTGATTCACGGTTTTAACAGTTTGAAACATGATTTTGTTTAGAATCAGAGAACATAGAATAATGGCAAGTGCCAACACTATGATAATAATGCAAATAAGTTTCATATACCATACCTCGCTTTTTAGAATTTCAATTGTGTTCTTTGTTTATCTTCCAGGCAGTCGAGTAGACAAGCGGCTCACGCCGCAAGCCCCTCACAGATCCGTACGTGCG
>CAMWWS010000088.1 GCA_947178085.1 uncultured Lachnospiraceae bacterium
GATGAACTCCATGATGTTCTGAAGGCTTTTAAGGATAATGATATGAGCGCAAAATATTATGGAAACGCTCCGGGAAGCACTATTCCGATGAGCACCGGCTTTGACCAGTGGTGTTGGGGACAGAATATATTCTATGCAGGCTTCGGATTTACAAACTGGCCGAGTGATGTATGTAATGATTTAGTTCTAAATGAAGACGGAACGGTGGAATTTGTATGCGTAACAGACCAATATAGAAAAGCCGTTACTTATTTCCATGACTGGTATGCAGAAGGGTTGATGGATGTCGAGATGTTCAGTCAGGATACCACACAGTTAATATCGAAATGTTCTCAAGGCTATGTAGGTGTTTCGGTATGGTGGTTCATTGATGAGCTTATGGGTGATTATGCAGATGATTATGTATTCCTGCCGGTTCTTGACGGACCTGACGGTACTCATAATGTAACACTGCGCGGCGGCGGAGGAGTCAATAGCGGACAGCTTAATATTACTAAGGCATGTAAGAGCCCTGCAAACCTGCTGAAATTTTATGATATGTGGTATGACCCGGAAATCGTTATGCAGCTTCAGTACGGACCTATCGGTACATACTTTACGGGACAGGACGAAAATGGCGTATGGCTGAGCATTACGGACGAGGAGAGCCGTGAGAAGTATAATAAGGGCGCCGGTGAGCTTAAGGGTGAACATGAAGTAAATGGTCCGAAGCTGATACTCAGTGGATATTACGGTTCAACCTTTGAATTGGAGCCAAACGCAGTTTCTCGTTTGACGGATATGTATGAATTCTGGATGCCATATGTGGATAATAAACTTGCTTATCCCAGCGACTGTGTATATACAGGCAGGGAACTGGATGACCTCGACTGGTACAGGGGAAGTTTTGAAAGCGCCGTATCTGAGCAGGAAGGTTTATGGATTAAAAACGGCGGTCCGACTGATGAAGAATGGGAAGCCTATATTAAGCATTTGAAAGAAAAGTGCGGCATGGATAAGCTTCTGGATGTTTATCAGAATGCATATAACAGATATTCAGGTGCAGCAAGCGGAGAATAAACATATTTAAAACTCAAAGAAACCGGAAAGATATGTCTTGTGAAAGGCATATCTCTTCGGTTACAATATTAATTAGTAAATTGTGAAACTGTTATTGCAGGTGACGAACTTAGTCAAAATAAACAAAAACGACGCTCACCGCAAGCGAAATCGCGTCTTATTTTGTTTGTTTTGACTAAGTTCTGGTTGTTGAGATAGAGTTTTGCAATTATTTAACAAAATTAATAATGGAAAGGCGTGGAGATTGCTATGACAAGTCAGACATTACGTGAAGCCAGGAAATATGAGGAAGCTTCAGAAAAATTGATTGCATCTGATGACCGTCCGGCATTTCATTTGTCCGTGCGCACAGGTTGGATGAATGATCCGAACGGATTTTCATTCTTTAAAGGAAAATATCATTTGTTTTATCAGTATCATCCGTATGATTCACATTGGGGACCGATGCATTGGGGGCATGCGGTGAGTGATGATTTGCTGCATTGGGAGTATCTTCCTGCTGCGCTTGCGCCAGATGAAGCTTATGACAGAGACGGTTGTTTTTCGGGAAGCGCTGTTACATTGCCGGATGGCAGGCAGCTGCTGATGTATACGGGGGTATTGCGTGAACGTCAGCATAACGGAGGGTTTTGCGAAGTGCAGACACAGTGTCTTGCCGTAGGCGACGGGATTGATTACGAGAAATATGAAGGTAATCCGGTATTGGATGAAAAGGATTTACCGGAAGGTGCCAGCCGATTTGATTTCAGAGACCCGAAAATGTGGCAGAAGGAAGACGGTACATATTGTTGCGTAGTTGGAAACCGTCCGGCTGACGACAGTGGGCAGATACTTTTATTTACAAGTCCTGACGGGTTTAAGTGGAGCTATAAGAAGGTGTTGGCGGCAAATAACAACCGTTATGGAAAAATGTGGGAATGTCCTGACTTCTTCAAACTGGATGGAAAGTGGGTATTGATAACCAGTCCGCAGGATATGCTGCCATATGAGTTTGAGTATCATAACGGAAACGGTACTCTTTGCCTTATCGGTGATTTAGACGAGAATACGGATGAGTTCACCGAGCAGTACAATCAGTCCATTGATTACGGCATCGATTTTTATGCACCGCAGACTTTACTTGCGCCTGACGGGCGGCGGATTATGATTGGCTGGATGCAGAACTGGGATACCTGCAATTTCAGGTCACAGAATATAACATGGTTCGGCCAGATGAGTATTCCGCGTGAATTGTCAATTAAGAACGGCAGACTGTTCCAGACGCCGATAAGGGAACTGGAAAATGTGCGGAGCAATAAGGTGGACTATCAGGATGTTTCTCTATCCGGAAATATCAGTCTGGATGGTGTAAAGGGGCGGAAAGTTGATATGGAACTTACGATTTGCCCTGAGGACGAAGGAGATATATATCGGAAATTTGCAGTCCGTTTTGCACAGAATGAACAGTACTATACATCATTAAGTTTTCATCCAAGAGATTCCATTTTGAAAATAGACAGGAAGTTTTCCGGCTCCAGAAGAGCAATCATCCATCAGAGACGAAGTCTTGTGAATAGTGTAAACGGAAAGCTGAAATTAAGAATTATTCTGGACAGATTCAGTGCAGAAGTGTTCGTAAACGACGGCGAGCAGGTTTTAAGCGCGATTCTTTATACAGAACAGGCGGCGGATGGAATTTCTTTCTTTGCAGATGGAAAAGTAAAGCTTAATGTGGTTAAGTATGATTTGGATTGATGTAAATTTGGAGGAAGTTGGACATGAAGACATTTGACGTAGTTGCTTTAGGTGAACTGCTTATTGACTTCACAGAGAATGGAACCAGCAGTCAGGGGAATACGATTTATGAGGCAAATCCGGGAGGCGCACCCTGTAATGTGCTGGCTATGCTTAATAAGGTGGGCAGGAAAACCGCTTTTATCGGTAAGATTGGACAGGATATATTTGGAAACCGTTTAAAGGCAACGTTAGAAGAGGTTGGAATCGATACTTCCAACTTAATTATGGATGAGGACGTTCGTACAACGCTTGCCTTTGTAGAAACATTTCCGGATGGAGACAGGGATTTTTCTTTCTACCGTAATCCCGGTGCGGATATGATGCTGCGTGAAGAAGAATTGCATGAAGAATTGCTCAAAAACACGAAAATCTTTCATTTCGGCACATTGTCCATGACTCATGAGGATGTAAGAAAGGCAACAAAGAGGGCAATAGCAATGGCAAAAGAGAGCGGTGCTGTAATTTCATTTGACCCTAATCTGCGTCCGCCACTCTGGAAATCATTGGATGAGGCAAAAGAGCAGACTGCATATGGGCTTTCACAGTGTGATATACTTAAGATTTCAGATAATGAAATACAGTGGTTCACAGGGGAAGATGATTTTGATGCGGGAATTAGTAAACTAAGAAGCCGGTACAATATTCCGCTTATCGTTCTTTCTATGGGAAAAGAAGGCAGTCGTGCATATTATAATGATTTACGGGTGGAGGTTAAGCCTTTTTTACAGGATAGTACAATCGAGACAACAGGCGCGGGGGATACGTTTGGAGCGTGCTGTTTACATCATGTTTTGGAATACGGACTAGACTGTCTGGACGAGGAAAAGCTGACTAAGATGCTTACTTTTGCCAATGCTGCAGCTTCAATTATTACGACCAGAAAAGGCGCACTGCGAGTGATGCCTGAGGTTGAGGAGGTTGAGGCGTTTATGCGGAGCAGGGTGTAAGCGTATGAGATAGAAATATGTGGTACGAAGAAGGACAGGGATATTCGCTGTAAGACTGAGCTTCGGAAGTGAGTTTTCTAATGGGGTATATAGCAGGAAATGTGATTTTAAGTTGTTTATCATATTCTAATTTTACGGGTCGGCGCGAAATCGGAATCCATTCCTCAATCGCGCCTAAATCCGCATCCGTGCGGATTTACCCTAGGGTACTGAATACCCCATAAGAAAATTTCACATCCTTCGCTAAGACTTACGGCGGATATCCCTGTCCTTCTTCTCACTCATATCTATCATTCAATTTTATTAAAAATGACCGTTTGTTCTTTCATGGATATTTTCCCGACTTGCCAGCCATACTCTGTAAGTTCTTTTTTATATTTTAAGAAAGAGTGGTCTATTGGTATTCCTACAATATTTTGTATTTCTTCAAATGTCAACTTAAAGGAGCTGCCTTCATGTACCTGCACATATTCCCATAAAGGATTATATTTACTCATTGTTATTTGTTCCCTTCCGCTCTCAATTTTTTATCCTGAACAACATATCCAAGTTCAGTAGGAAGATTATCCCAGAGTTCGGTTCTCGTTTTGCTTTTTCTCATTTTTTCCAATACCTTTATATCAGGGTCAGGATATATTATAAAACTATCTGTTTCTCCCATTTCCGGACGTATCGGAAACGCAAGCTGTTCCGTTTCTATTGAAAACTGTGCGTTTACTCCGGCTTTATTTCCTCTTGCGTCAAGCCTTATCCATTTTTTACAGTCTTTAATATATACGCCATTTAGTCCATGATAAATCAGGATAGGAGCTGTTGTGTCATCTAATATCAGCTTTTGATAGCAAAAGCCCGACGAAACAGACTTGCAGCGCAATAAAGCCGCCAGCAGGTGAGACTTTGCAAAGCATATTCCATGACCGGCTTTCAGCACTTCAGAAGCAGTGCAGGTAATTATATCTTCGTTTACATCTGCCGAATGAGAAATATTATCTCTGACAAATTCATAGGCTGTTTTAATGAAATCAAGCTCATTATCTGCCTTCTTGAATAATGTATCAGCCAACACTGAAATGGCTTCATTGTCATAATCAATCACGTTGTCATGCTTTAAATAGTCATCAATTTTATTCGAGTATAGTGTTATATTCATTTTTCCACCGCCTATTTTGAGGTATCAAGTTATCTACAGATATTATTTTTCTTTTTTTAACCGTTGAATCCATCCGACAATCTGTCCGGAAAGAACGACTGTTAATAAGCTATATGCTATTTTTCTAATAGGAATATAAGAGAGCGATAATACTAAAATTATCAAATCACTGGCAAGATAAATGTGCTGGATTTTGCAATGTAATTTCTTACTTAAGCTCATTGCCAATGCGTCATCTCCTCCCGGTGCTCCTCCCGCAAGTACACTTACGCCTGCGCCGACTCCAATAAATATCGCGCCAAGAATCGAACATGCAAGCGATGAATCAAGAATTTTGGGTATTAGTGGTGCAAATGGTTCTATAAGGCTATAACATGTCGAATAAGAAATAACTGAAATTGCGGAATATGCAAGAAACTTATTACCCAGCACCTTCCAGCCCAGTGTATAACACCCTGCATTTACTATCAGACTTGTTATAGCCGGAGAAATGCCTGTAAAATGAAAAATCAAAAGAGTGAGTCCTATAGCTCCGCCTTCAGTAACGTCCGAAAATGCATGAATATTACAGATACCAAAAGCTTGAATTAAGCTTCCAAGTATCACGAGCAAAACACTTTTCAATTTCAATGATTGAATAGATTGCTTTACTGTTTCAAACAAATGCTTAGTACATCTCCTTAATATGCTATTTGCCCTAGTTATCAAAGAAGCTCCTTCCCGTCTCCAAATTTTGCAGACCCCAACAACCCAGAATATCATCAGCACTGTTAAATTCATGACGTTCGTGCATCCATGACCAGAATTCTAACGCACCGTACAACTCGGTTCCCGGTTCGTGTCCGGTGGCGTCCGGGCTATAGAGGATGAACTTCGCACCGGGTTCAAGGGCATTGTAATCATTGTCATCGAAACCATATGGTTGACTGGAACAATATTCATAATAGCCGTCTTCATCAGTCCAGTGTTCCCCGATGTCGTGACCTGTATCAATTTCCAGTTCACTCAGCGTCAGAAGCCAGGAAGAGTCGGTAAGTTTTTCTACTTTTCCGAACTGTCCGTGAAATTGGCATACATAGTGCATATTTAAATCAGCGTCGCAGTAGTCCCCCACAAAACTTCCATCCGGGTTTAATGTAAGTTCAGTCTGCCATGCTCCCGCACCGCTGTAAAATTCCATCTCCAAAGGCTCGGTTATAGGCAGGGAGTCCACTTCTTCCGGAACTATAGGCTCTTGAAGTGCTGTCATAGTGGCTTGGAAGTCTTTTAAATTCTCCAGCAAAGACTTGTCATTATCTCTGATAAACTCCGGCTCCCAGTCATCCAGCCAACTAAGATTGTCATAAAGCTGCCCTTCATTATCGAAGGCATCTGGTAGACCGCTGATAATATTAGGAATCCGGACGCTGTTAGCGAGAAGGTTATTAATCTCATCTACAAAAGCTGCGATGGTCTCAGAATCAAAATCTTCGTGAAGGGGAGAACCAAAGTTTATATCGAAATGTACCCAGTTTCTTTGTACCACATTTTCCGTGTTGTTTGTCCGGTCGAATAGCTCATAAACATATGTACAGACGCCTTGATACATATCTGTGAAGTAGCGCAGGAGATAGTCCTCACCATCTATGGTACATAAGAATATGATAACTTGTTCCGAATCTGTATAATAGCAGTATCTGGAAGCAATCTTTTCGTCGTTTTCCCAGATTTCCAGCCACTGTCCATGCTCGCTGTTGTCAGCGTCTATTATGCGTATTTCCTCGGCTATGCCGTTGTGATTCAGATCAGGAGAGATAATCGAATCTGATTCAACATCAGGTGGCTCCTGTGAAACAGTTGCTAATGAATTATCAGTCGTGTCCCCGGTTATATTTTCCGTTTTCTGTTCGGAAGAGCATGAACAGGCTAATAACATCACTATAATAATTTCTGTCAATATAAAGCAAAGTTTCTTTTTCATAATATGTAGCTAAAATCCCATCATTTTTCTTGCTATTGGTTTTCTTCTTAATTATAAATTCCGCTTATTTATTCCGCGAATAACCATTGTTATTGATGTGTTTGTATCCCATTGCTTATCCCCGTTTTGATATAATTTGATTCGGGAATCATATTTTTCGTTTATTACTTCGATAATTCTATCAGCATCCTTTGATTTGGTTGATTGAACCGCTTCAATATCTGAATCCCTCTCTGCATTTATCATAGCTTCTGCCATTTGAGATGTGTATTTAGGATTATCAGGTGTTAAATCAATTACCGCATATCCCGTGGAGACATTCACGAATCCATTTTTTCCCATTGCCACGGGTAATTCCTGCTCGGTCATACTGTATTTTCCGACAGCATATTTTTCAAGGATATTTTCTTCGTCTGTAATACCATCCCAAAATTCTTTTTCAGCTTCTGTCATTTTAAGGCATTCTGCAAGCTGATTAAATCCTTTTCTTTGTGATAACACCAGGCACATACCGTTATCTTTTAATACCCTTTTCTGTTCCGCATAAAAAATCGTAGGTTCAATATGCTCGCAAACAGTATGCGAAATAGTCACATCAAAAGTATCTGCCTCAAAGGGTAATGCCGTAGCATCACCTTCAATAAAATTCACTCCCGGTATATTTTCTTTTGCATATTTGATAAAATTACTGTCCCTGTCAATTGCAACAATTTCTGCATTTGGATACCATCTATGCAATGACTCTGCTAAAGCGCCGGGACCGCAGCCGATTTCCAGTATCTTAAGTTTTTGGCTCTTATCTAATGAGAATAACTCTTCATATTGTCCACGGAAAAAATCATCAAATCTAAGCTTTCTGCTTAAGTACAGAGTCTTTATACCCTGAATATTTTCAGACCAGATATTATTCATTTTCATATGCCTCCTATATTTTGATTTGTTGAATGGCGCAATACAGTTATTTTTTCTTAACAATTTTCTTTTTATATGCTCCTTTTTTTAGGGTAAAGCCTCCCAGAGATATTACTATATCATCATAATTAACAAGGTATGTATTATTGTTTGCATCTGTATATTCTACTTTTCTATTTTGACGACGGTAACGCTTTCTGGTATTCTCATTCTTTTTCCTCTTGCATATATGTGTTCGCAGGTATTCGATGGGCTTAATTCGGTCAAACCGTTTAAAATATCTCAGTTTTTTCTTTGCTTTTTTTACATAATCACCAAGATCGTCACAAACTAATTTATTGTTCCAATAAACCGGATTATGCCTTGTCAGATACTTGTCATAGCTGCGCTTAAGCCAATAATAAACTTTTTCAAGATTCAGTAAAATATACGGATATTCCTGATTTTTAATTTTGTCCAGTAATTTTAAGTGTAGTTGTATGTTCATAAAATATGCGTAATCTTCACTTGGAAAAATAATTTTTCCCTCCTCAATCCAGAACATATCGGATAGGAATTGACCTTTACCAAGAAGCCAGTGACTGTTTATAATGCCCTGAATAAGCTTTCTTAGAAAATTGCTGCGTGAAGAATCGTCTGTTGAACATAATTCAAATGCGCGCGGCAGTACTTTATCAAAAACCAGGTCTATATCTGTTGAATATAATTTGTCAGGGATTCTATAACCATAGCTTCCAAAGAGCAATGGACTAAAATCATCAGGCACTCTTTTATCTATTTTTTTAATAAGATATTCGAGGAGTAATTGCTTTCTTTCTTCTTCGTTCATATATTTCTTTATTCCATGAAGATCTACTATATAATCATTATGGAATTTTGCAATCACATCTCTTTGAAATCTTACATCATCATAAGAAATATCTACGTAATAACGATGGTGCTTTATAGGTGGATATTGATCTCCGCGATCAAAGAGGTGTTCTTCATATGTGAATACATTTTTGAGTTCTTGTGGTATTTCGGATTCAAATGGTTCTATCCGAATGAAGCCATCCATCTCTTTATATGTACACCTTATCCCGCAAAAATAAGAATGGGCGGAATTCCAGTCGTCATAATGCCCTATGACATCTTCTTTATTTACAAGTTTGCATTTTATTTCAATAGGACTGCTGCTGTATTTATTTTTTTTGAGAATAAAGCCTTCCTGAGATAAGTCTATGTCATCAGAACTGACAATACATGTATCAAAGTCTTCGCTGATATATTCGTATTTTTCTATTTGTGTGCCGGCATCAATTTCTACGATACTCATTTCTTTTTTCCTCGTTTTTCATATATAACTATAGGGGGCTTTTTATATGTTTTTATTTTATCACATATTCTTTACATGGAAAATACTTCCGTGGTACAATATACATATAAAC
>CAMWWS010000089.1 GCA_947178085.1 uncultured Lachnospiraceae bacterium
TATAAGTTGGTAACACTTTAAAGTAACACCAACACGTTTATTGACTATCACCAACTTTTTATTGCAAAGTTCCAACATGGGAACATAATCCTCATACTCATTTAATTGACATTGAAATTGTTGAGGATAATCAAGCAGTTGGTTTAAACCAATCGCAATTATCTGCTAAGGGTATCGTAACATCTTGTATGTTGAAATTAGATACCGCGGAAGATATTGCAATGTATATCGGTGCACTGCCAAGAACAAACAAAGATACGAAAGAAATATCACGGATGTATAGAAAATATTTTCGTCTATTAGAGGATATCGTTTATCAAAATAAAGAATGGTTAGCGATTCGTGATCCAGAGAAAGAAGAATATAAGAAAATGTCAGAAGAAATTAACAATTGGTGTTTTAGAATTTGGCATAGAAAAGCGTATCATTCAGATTATGCCGTTGAAGCAGATATGCTCAATACTATTGTCACAGGTAAAACGTCTCAGCAATTAAAATCTGAATATGGCGTTGCATCCAATGATTTAATTCGAGATTATTTGAAGAAAGAACATAATGAGGAATTGCTGTTCCTGGAACAACAAAATCAGGTGTTATTACTTATGAATATGGGATTTACAGAACGAAAAAATATGTTGACAAAAATGCATGAGGTAAAATTCAAAAGTATAGAAAAGGTAGTGGCTGCTTAACCACTACCCCATCCTGCTTTGAATGAATTGTTTCATTTACAATATATTATTTTACAAATTTATCTGTAATCTATACTCTGGTGTATTTTGTTGTGCTGTATATGCTCTATTTATATATGTATCACACTCATATTTAAAATCATCCCAAGATACAACAGGTATATATCCATTATTTATGTTAGATTTTAAAATAGGGAATAACTGTAGGGATGAATAATAATTATAACTATTGTACCTATCTGGTAAAACAACAGCAAGAATAGCATTTCTTTGACTTGTATATGAACTTCTTTGGGTTTTTCTAATTGAATAAGATATTTCCCAAGGAATCCATTGAGACCTTTCCCATTTATTTGGTTCTTTCATGTTAGGAGAAATAAGTACAATAGTTATTGAACTATCCCATATTTTATCTTTTAGGTGCTCCCAAATATATCCTTCAGAATACATTGAAAGGTCTTCATTGTCAGATTCTCCTTTATAATAATGTTCTGTGCGATTTTTAAATTTGTCCTCCAACCACGATACATAATCTCTTACTTTTGGATTATAATCACTAAACCTCGGAACTGGATAAACATTATTGTCTGCATATTTATAAGATATAAATATTTTTCTTCCCATAAATTATTCGCCTCCGTTTAATTTTATTATAATAAAATTATGGGTGAATTTAGATTATCTCTTTAGAAGTTCTTATATGTCGGTATAGCCCGTATTTCCGGGCTTTTCCGGCATTTTAAATATGGGGAGAAGTTCTTATATACTCTCAAAACCTTTTAGGTTTTCCCTCTCAATGGTAGTAAAAGAAGTAGTAAATCCGTCTGCGGCTATGCTGCAATCAGCCTTTCCATTTCAGCCTTTGCGGAAGCGAATGTCGCGTGTGCGTAATAGTTCAGCGTCATTGTGATATTGGAGTGTCCCATGATGTACTGTAACGCTTTCGGGTTCATTCCGGCATTGGCTAAGTTGGTGCAGAACGTATGGCGCAGGGTGTGGGGTGTCATTACTTTCGGTAACGCTTCCTCGTGGCACTTGTTATACTTCTTTGCAAGCCCCCGGAACATACTATCATAGTTCGTCGCCGTTTTCGGGCAACCGTCCCGGTTGAGGAAAAGGAAATTGCTGTAACCGTCAATGGTGGTCGCTTTCGCTCCCTTGCGGTTCTTCAACACGCGCCCCAACGCTTCATACACTTTTTCGCTCATTGGAATTTGTCTGATACCGCTTTGCGTTTTGGGCTTCTCTATGTAGTACCCGGTTTCTGCGCTCCTTAAAAGCTGGTGGTCTACATTGATTATCCTGTTTTCAAAGTCAAGGTCGGTTTCAGTCAGCCCGCAGAGTTCGGAAATTCTAAGCCCCGTCCCCAGCAGTATAATAACCTCGTCATAGTATTTCTGATAGACGCTATCACTCTGCATAAAGGATAAAAGGCTTTCTTCCTGTTCTGCTGTGAGAGGTACTTTCGGCTCCGTGTCGTCCTCAATCACGGTGTTGAGCTGGAAGTCAAAGGGGTTCTTCCTTATACAGTCGTCCTGTATCGCTGTGTAAAAAGCAGCTTTCAGAGAACGCTTGTCGTTGCTTATGGTCTTGTAGGATATTCCCTTTTCTTTCATGCGCAACGCCCATTCTTTCGCGTCGGACAGCTTCACACTGTCAATAGGGCAGGAACCAAGTTTATCCGCTTCCAGCAGCTTCATAAGCCGCTTGCGCCCCTGTGTGGTGTTGTACCTTACATTTCCCCGGTGGCGTGTCTGTTTTGCGTAAAGCTCGCAGACCGTCATTTTCTTACCGATTGTGTCTATCCCGTCGTCAAGGTCTTTCTGTATCTCTTTTTCCTTTTCTCTAAGGGATATGTCGTCACGCTTCCCGGCAGGGGTCTTGTCCGTAGGCACTAACTTCCAAGCGTAGACAAATTGCACTTTACCAAAAGTATCAGTATATTTGTAAGCATATCTCCCGTCTTTTCTCTGGCTCTCTCCCGAACGCAAAATGCGGTTTCTGTTATCACGTCTTTTCTCCGACATTGTTTTGCTCCTTTCCGTGTCGGAAAGAGCCTTGATATGCCTATACCTATTATAGCACATTCAAGGCTCTATTTCACTATCCTTTTTGTTAAATTGCGTCCAGTGTGTCAATGACTTTTTCAAACTGTTTCCTCTTGATCTGAATACGGTTCCCGTTCAAGATCACCCAGCCCGACGTGGGATTTTCCTCTGCAAGTTTCCGAAGTTTGTTTTCCCCAATGCGGAAATATTTTGACGCTTCCTCAATGGTAAGCGTGTATTTTTCCCAAATAGGCACATCAGCATTGTTCATTTTTATAAATCCCCCTTTCAAAAATGGGTAAAAGGTTAATAGTGAACAGGGGCTGTGATCGGGCGGTTATCAGCATAACCTCACGGGAGTTTCACCCCTGCATGGTTCTCATGCAGCCCTACCCATTGCCTGCGACGCTTTGAACGCTCGGACTGTGGCGATAAGGGAGTATCATTATATATTCTGCGTGGTCGTCGCCCGCAAGCTGCTAACTTGCTTCCCGGCGCGGTGTCGGTCGCTCGGCTGTCCCGGCAGGAAAAATCCTACCGGGATAGTGTCATGGCGCACCCGCCGTATGGCTCGGCGCAAAAGGGACGTACCCGATCTGCCCTATGCTGCGCCGCCGTTATCTTGCGCCGCTTTCTTTGTCAAGGTGCCGGAAAGGTTGAGCTGGGACAGGCAGCGGAAAGGGGGACGCTGTTTGTCTTAAATCAGCTTAAACCTCGAATGAAAGGACAGCCCGCATGAGCCGTGACCGTAAGCGGTCGCGTATGTCCTCGTCTATGCCCCAATATACATTTCCTCTCTCGTCGTAGAGCTTGCGCATAGACAGGGACGTTATGTAGCTCTCGTAGTGCTTGACGACAATCGCCATAGCTTCCGGGGCGCCCTTTGTTGCGGCTATGATTACCGGGTAAGGCAGCAAGCCGCGTTCAGCATTTTCATTGTTCCCAATCGGTGCAGTCATAGGCGTGTTCCTCCAAATAGCGTTTTAACAGCTCGAAAGAGCTTGTCCGGCGGTACTGTACTGCTGATCGTGAAATCTTGCAGAGCTTTGCGATCTCGCTCTCGCTCATATCGAAAAAATAATACAGCAGGACAGCTTCCCGTTTTTCTTCCGGCAAGCTCCGCAGGGCTTCGGCAAGCAGTTTTACGGTTATTTCCTTTCCCGCGATAAAGAAAGACTGTTCAGCTTCATCATTTGCAAAATATTTGTCGTAGGTATAAAGCTGGTTTTCTTCCTGCGGTGACAGGTCGGAGAATGTTACTTCCCTTGATTGCTGCCGCCTTGTGTCCCTGTGGGCGTTCATTGCTTCACGCTTCAATGTCTGCTTACAAAAGCCATTAAAAGCACAACGGATTTCCCATTGGGTACGAATTGGTTCATTCATGTTCTCACCTCCTTTCGCAGCCGCGAAAGCGGGTGATTTTTTCTGATGTCCCCTTTCGTAAACCCTCAAAACCACGCAAGCCAAAAATGATTGAGATTTTACAAGATTTTTGAAAAAATTCTTCGTGGAAACACAATACGCCCGTCTGCAAAAAGCGCAGACAGGCGTATTGGAATTGAAAACAGTATTCAGATGATTTGTGTGTTCATACTCATAGGTAGATTTTTCCCCGGTGGTGGACGGGATTTTTTTGATTGTAGCTTATTAGGTGGGTTAAAGAAAATGAAAAATGACACGGCGATACCTCCACAATGCCGCCGTGTTTATCAAAAGAAAACGGCGGTACTTTGGAAAAAAGTACCGCCGCCATATAGAACAAATATAAAACCAATGTGGAGTCTGTGTGAAACGGGATTTTTGTTACTATTCTGTTCTGTTATTCTTTGGGGGTAACTATAATACCGTCCGCGTTTTCCGGGTCTTTGAAATCAAAAACAATATCATCATCAATCGAAATATCGGTGTCGCCCTTTGGTTCTGCGTCAACATCAATATCTACAGCGTTGTCTAAACCCGTACCCGAATTACTATTGTCCTTATCGTTCGTACAGCCGGAAAATAGGCTTAAACAAATCAGCATACAAGCCAAAATGATTACTAATTTTTTCATTACATATTCCTCTCTTTCAAATGCCCTCTTCTAATTTCCAACACCACATCTGCCTGTTTTGCTACCTTACCGGAGTGCGTTGCTACTACAACACATTTTCCAAATGTATGTGCGCTTTCTTTCAAAACCGCTGTAATTTCCTCAGCGGTATCTTCGTCTAAGTTCCCGGTCGGCTCGTCCGCAAGAATAACCGGGGCGTCAGACGCTAATGCCCGCGCAATCGCTACACGCTGCTGTTGACCGCCGGACAATTTCAGTACATTCCGCGATACTTCATCTTTTTTCAATCCCAAGCGTTCCAAAATAGGCATTGCGTCTTGTTTAGCTGTTAGCTGTACATTTTCAATCGGCGTCATGTAGTCGATCAGATTATAGCTTTGGAAAATCAACGAAATGTGGTTTCTGCGGTGATTTTCCAATCCTTTTGCCGTAATGTTCTCGCCGTTAAATAGGACTTCTCCTTTGGCTGGTGTATCAAGTCCCCCCAAGAGGGACAACAGCGTTGTCTTGCCCGAACCCGACGAACCAAGAACGGCGTATAATTTACCCGCTTCCAGTTCTGCGCTTATATTTGATAAAATAGATTTTCCCTTTTCGTAGGAATAGGAAATATTTTGCAGTTCCAATGTTGGCATGATTGTTTCTCCTTTAACTCATTTTAGACAGAATTTCCCGCGGCTTTAGGCGCATAACTGTGATAGACGATATGCTAACAGCCACTATAATAATTACAAAGCCAATCAAATAGAGCAGGGCAAGACTATCCAGCCCTATGGAAACTTGAATACCGTTTTCTGTTGGTAAGGGCTTTTGGATAAGGGTATCTGCGCCTACTTCGACAGCGACAGCAGCGGAGCTGCTATTATCTTCCTGCTCTACCTGTACACTCTGTTCCAACAAGTGATTACCGATTTGCCCCGCAACGGCATTGCTTGTTAAATAAGAAAGTCCAAAGGCAAAGACAGCGATCAACAGCACTTCTATCAAGTATTGTCCAACGATAGCCGATTTCCGAATACCCACGGAAAGGAATACTCCGATTTCATGGATACGGGTTTTTGTCCAAAGGGTCAAAATCAAAGCAAGTATGATAGCACTAACAATGATAATGACTACTAGCAGGGTAACAACTAATTCATTCAATGTAGACAGCGGCGCGGCTGCCTTTTCGTAAACTTCATTGTCTATCTCGATTGTAAAAGCGTTCCAATCAATCATGGGCAGGGCTTTTACAGCAGACACTACCTGTTCCATGTTCTGTGGGTCGTCTATTGTGACATTGACAGCCGAAAAGCCGTAATTGATTTTGTCGTCATTAACCTTAATTGCTGTTTGCAAATCCACAAAAATACGATTTTGGATTTTGTCATAGATTGTAACAGTTTCCCCAAGTTGCTCTGTCACATTTGGGGTAAACAGTCCGATAATCTGCACACGCATTTCTTCCCCGGTAAAATCATCATCTTCGGAGTTATAAATGTGGGTTGTGATATAGTCCCCAATGTGTAACTCGTTTCTTTCTGCCAAATCCCCACTGATGATCGCCACGGATTGATCTTCGGAAGTAATATGCCGTCCCTCTGTCAGCGTCAGCGTGCCGGTGGTGAAAAGTTCGTCGGTTTCTGTACCGCAGACACCAAATACTTTTGTTCTATGTTGCAGCTTCTCCGTAACAGAAACTGTTCCGGGGAACAAAGAAAGGTTGCCAAAGCGGACAAGAATGTCATCTCTTGCGCTGGAATATTTAACGCCGGGAACGCTGTTGATAGCAGCAATATCCTCCGGCGTAAGCTGCACGGTAGAATAAATGAGAAAGCTATTGGTGATTTTTCCTGTTTCTTCGTCAAATTCGTTGTCCTTAACGGTTTCTTTGACCACATAGGGGCTGTTTTCCCAATCTACATGAATGTCAAATTTGCCGCCCAAGCTCTGCCGAAGATTAAGCTGTGCAGCTTCCGACGCTTTCCAAATGGAAAGCCCTGTTAAAACAAAGGTCGCCATAATCAGCAGTATGGCGAATAGGAGAATTGTTTTCCCCCGTTTTCGCGTGACGTATAAAAACGCCCTTTTGAAAATACTCATTTTTTGTACCTCCATTGATAAGCTGTTCTTCTGAACGCTCCCATAGAATAGCCCTCCAATATGGAATGAGTATGAAATGGATATGGAATTTGAGCAGACATGAAAAAACTCCCCATGAGGGGGAGTTCATTCGCGCTTAAAATTGGAATGTGAAACACATTCCCGGCGGATTTTCCATAGGAACAAAAGAATAGGAAATATTGATTGATGTTAAGAGCGCGTCTACAATATAAAGTCCTAACCCATTGCCGCCACTTTCACGGTTTCTGGAAAAGTCGGGGCGATAGAAAGGCTCAAACAGGCGGGGAATTTCGCTGCTTTGGATAGGGGAGCACTCATTTTCAATCATTAGGCTGCGCCCGTCCATAAAGACGGTAACAGTCTTTCCTGCTTCTGTATAAGCGACAGCATTAGCAAGAACATTAGATAGTGCTTTACTGAATGAACCGACCGGAAGCGTCACGGTAAAAGTCTCCGGCAAATCAAGGGAAAAAGATATGTTATGTGCCGCCGCGATTAACTGGTACGGCTCACATAATTCTTTAAGTAATTCAGATAGATCAACAGTCGCCCACTGTTCTGTAATACCATTCAATTTAGAGGTTTCCAAAATTTCATGTATCATCTTAGAAAGCCGTTCAACCATATCTTTGCACTCTGGTAAATATGGGGCGTAATCTTGATACTTTCCTACGCCTAAAATCATATTTTCAAGGGTGGCGTTCAGAGCAGTCACGGGAGTTTTTAATTCATGTGACGCAGCCCGCAAAAAGTCCACTTTTGCTCGTTCCATTTTACTAACCCGGTCTTTTTCCTGCTCCAAATGCTCAATAGTAGACAAAAGATTAGAATACAGGTCATTGACGTTCTGTGCCAACAATCCTATTTCATCTTTTGAGTGAATGTTGCAAGCTGCCGCCCGATCTAATTTCATCATTCGTTCAGTAGAGGCAGAAATTCTCTCAATAGGGGCAACAATCGCTTTAGAAAATAAGAGAGAACAGATAACAGAAATTACCAAGCTACAAATGAGTGAAAACGGCAAAGCCCTTTGTATCGCTTGCATAACTATTTTTTCCTCACGAATATTGACTGTAATTTCCTCTGCAATATTATCAGTTGTAGAAAACACCATGCCCATTTGGGGTGCAAGCAGATAAATCAGAATGTGGGTAATCACAATTATAAATATCATTATCGCCAACGTGTAAAAAAAGGTTTTAGGAAATAGTTTTAGTCTTTTCATGCCTGTACCTCGTATTTATAACCAATTCCTTTGACCGTTACAATACAGTCAAGCCGCAGTTTCTTACGCAGATTTTTAATGTAGGTATCAATCGTTCTGTCAATGATCGGGGCGTCAATCCCCCATAAATCGTCAAGAATTTGTGAGCGCGTCAATACCAGCCCTTTATGCTCAATAAGCAATCGCAGCAAGTCAATTTCTTTTGGTGTAATATCAATTTTTCCGTTAGGGTCTTGTGCCGTATAGCCGGAAAAATCAACGGTTACTTCACCGAAAGTTACCGTGTCGGATATAATACCTTTCCCGCTTCTTCGTAAAAGTGCCGTGATACGTCTGCCAAGTAAAACCATAGAAAACGGTTTTGTAATATAGTCGTCTGCCTGTTCGTCAAAACTTGTTACCTGTGTATATTCATCTTCAATAGCCGTGAGCATAAGAACAGGGACAACACTTTTCTTCCGTATTTCATGGAGTACGGCAAGTCCTGTGATTTTGGGAAGCATTATGTCTAAAACAACAAGGTCAATATTCCCTTGATTGAAAGTCTGCAATGCGTCCGCTCCGTCATAGGCAGGAATGATTTTATGTCCTGCCGATTTTAAGTATTCACATATAGCTTCGTTAGTCTGTTTATCATCTTCTACGATGAGTAATGTAGCCATAAACGCACCTCCTTGTTTTAAGTTTACCATGTCAATGTGAAACAAATATGAAATCGTTCTATTTCGGGGAAGTTTTACATCTTTTATCTGCTGGCTTCTCTGCGTCCTTTGGTATCAGCCACATACGGCTAAACTTTGCCACGCCGGGTATACGGTTTTCTTCGCATAGCTTCTGTACTCGTCTTTCTGAAATGCCCCATTTTTTCGCTGCTTCCGGGGCAGAAATAAACTTCAACATTTTCATTCTCCTTTTCTTTTTCTCTAAGCTCTATCAGTATAATTATATACGGTTAGCCGAATGAAAGCAAGATTCCTACAGTAAAGTTTAGGAATTATTCAAGCTAATCAATAGAACTGTGCAAGCATATCCAAGAAGAAAGGTGAACAGTAAAATGTAATAGGGTGAATAATTATGGCAAAAAGACCAG
>CAMWWS010000090.1 GCA_947178085.1 uncultured Lachnospiraceae bacterium
ATTTGATAAGGGAGAAAACGAGAATGGATTTTTCGCAAACAGCGAATATCAGGAGCGTTTCTACTGCCTTTGGGAGGAGTTTGCAAAGCGCTATGGCAATTCTGATAATATTGCATTTGAGCTGCTTAATGAAATCACTGATAAGGCATTCAGTGCAGAATGGAACAGGATTGCGCGTGAGTGTATCAGGCGAATCAGGACGATTGCTCCGGATACGGTAATTCTGGTGGGAAGCTACTGGAACAACAGTGTGGACGCAGTTAAAGACTTGGAGAAGCCGTATGATGATAAAGTAGTATATAATTTCCATTGCTATGAACCGTTGAAATTTACTCATCAGGGAGCTACATGGGCGGATAATATTAATCCGGATGATCGCATGACATATGACGAAAGCGGTTGGAGCAGTCAGAATTTTATTAACGCTTTCAAGGAAGCGTTTGAGACAGCGCAGAAAAATGGAACAGTGCTATATTGTGGTGAGTATGGAGTAATTGATGTGGCAGATAACGAGGACGTGCTTAAATGGTACAAAGATATACATGCAGCGTTTGAGCATTATGGAATCAGCCGCAGTACATGGAGTTACAAGCAGATGAATTTCGGACTTTCAGACGAAGGACGGAGCGGTATTTTTGACGAATTAGTGAAGTATTTGTGATGCCGATGTAATTGCTTAATTAGCATAAGCTGTTCAAAGGGGGCGGAGGTTATTTGCAGAAACTAAATGAAGAAATTAAATCGGGACAGTTAAAGCAGATGTACCTGCTTTATGGTGAAGAAGCATACCTCCGCCGTCAATACAGGGATAAATTAAAAGTTGCGCTTGTAAATGGCGATGATACCATGAATTATAATTATTTTGAAGGAAAAGGGATAGATGTAGGTGAAATCATCGACTTGGCAGAGACCCTTCCTTTTCTTTCTGACAAACGTGTCATAATGATAGAAAACAGCGGTCTCTTCAAGCATGGCGGAGAGCAGCTTGCAGATTACCTGAAAGAGCCATGCGACACGACTTTTTTCGTTATGGTGGAGTCGGAAATCGACAAGCGCAGCAAACTTTTTAAGGCACTTACCGCCAAAGGGCGTGCAATCGAATTCAAAGCGCAGGATGAAAGTATCCTGAAACGTTGGATTCTTAGTACATTAAAGAAGGAAAACAAGAAGATTACAGAGCGGGATTTGTCTCTTTTTCTGGAAAAGACAGGGACTGATATGGAGAATATCAGCAAAGAGCTGGAAAAGATAATCTGCTACTGCATGGATAAAGAAGTCATTACAGGGAATGACATTGAAGAAATCTGTATAAGACAGGTAAATAACCAGATTTTTGATATGATGGATGCTATTGCGGGGAAAAGGCAGAAGGAAGCAATGGAGCTGTATTATGACCTTCTGACATTGAAGGAACCTCCTATGCGCATTCTTTTTCTCCTTGCCAGACAGTTTAACCTTCTGCTTCAGGTCAAAGAACTAAAGCAAAAAGGTTATCCGGCAAAGACGATTGGAGAAAATGTCGGACTGCCGGGCTTCATTGCAGGGAAATACGTGAATCAGGCGGCAAAGTTTTCTACACAGTACCTGCGAAGAGCGGTGACCGACTGTGTGGAAACTGAGGAAGCGGTAAAAACAGGGAAGATGAATGATGTTTTGAGCGTGGAGCTGCTGCTGATAAAGTATAGTGCGTAGAAATTCATGTATATGAAGGGATTGGATAATTCCAGAGATAAAGTTAAAATACTGGCTAAGATAAAGGAAGTGTCATTGATATGTTTGGGTTAATATTTTGGATTATTATAATATTGTGCATAGTCAGATATAGGAGAAACCAGGCTGGGCAGAATGGTTACGGCAACGGGACGAATATGGGAGGTATGCCGCCTATAGATAACAGACCCATGCAGAATCAACCGTCGAACAACGGGCATCAGCAGTATAATAATCCACAGCAGTATTACAATCCGCAACCGAAATATTATAATCCGCAGCAACAAACAGGACAGAAAACGACAGATGTGTCAGAGATGAAATCGAATTTGTCAGGAGCGAAGACAGAAGCGTCAGAGTCAGAAGCCGGCTCCACACTTGCATATCTGGAAGAAAAAGCCAGACAGGATGCAAGAGAGCATGCTAGAGAAAAACGGGAAGAAACAATGCGCCTTAATAAAAATTATGGTGGTCTGCGCTCGGCTGAGCGTCATTATGACGGCGATAGTATACCGAGAGGTAAAAAGGGCATTACCTGCGCATACTGTGGGGCTGAAAACCTTGTGCCTACGAATATGAGAGAAAAGTATAGCTGCTATTTCTGTAGGGAGGCGCTGTAGGATTAGCGGAATTTGAAGGAGTAAATCAATGAAACTATTGATAATAAGGCACGGTGAAAGTGAAGCGGATATTCTTGATGTACATGAAGGTCGGGCTGATTTTGAACTGACTGAACGCGGACATTGCCAGGCCGATGCAATGAGTGAATATGTGCGTCAAAATTATCAGATTACAAAGATTTATCATAGTACCCTCAGGAGGGCGAAACAAACCGCTGAGCATTTGGCTTTGAAAACACAAGCGCCTTTGATTCCGGATGAAAATTTGATGGAATTTAATAATGGATTAATCGCAGGACTGAAACATAGTGTCGTTGAGGAAAAATATCCTCAAATGAAAGTACCGGTGCATTCATCTGTTTATGAGCAGGAGAGCATGCTGGAATTCAGATATAGGGCAGAGTATATGTTGTCAAAGCTGATGTCGGAAAACGATGACGAAAATACTATAGCCGTTGTTACACACGGCGGTATGATAAATCAGTTATATAGAGCATTTTTTAAGTTGCCTGTTGAAGCAGAGTTCGCATTCTGTACAGGTGATACAGGGATTCATGAATGGATCATAAAGGAAAACTCTCGAATATTAGTAAAAGCTAATTTTATACTGCATAACATATAACGAATTCCGGACTGATTATGTGATGGAAATCATAGTATCTGTAACTATGGTTATTTATGGAGGGATATTCAATGAATAAAGATTTGGTACCATTTTGGGAAGCGGCGTATCAGGATGAAAATGTTACTGCATTTTCTTCTGAACCAAATGCAACAATTAAAGAATTTGAACACTTGCTTAGCAGGCAGTCGCATATAATCGATATAGGCTGTGGAGAAGGCCAGAATGCTTTTTACCTAGCGAAGCAGGGGTATTGCAATGTTGATGCATTTGATATATCAGAGAATGGAATAGCAAAGTTACGACAAAGATGCAAAAAGGAAAATATTCAGTTAAATGCGTTTACTGCTGATTTGATAACATATCAGTTTGAGAAAAACTATGATATGGTCATGTCTTTTGGAACTCTGCATTTTGTATCCAAAACGGATTGGAAATCTATGATAAACAGAGCCAAAACATATACTAATATAGGTGGCATACATATCATGCAGATATTTACTGATACTGTACCGGCATCAGAGGACATTGCACCATTTGCAATCGGTCTTGCAAAAGATGAGGAGATAAAAGAATTATATAATGATTGGGAGATTCTACAATTTAAATCATATACATTTGAAGATGAACATCCCGGTGTTCCCAAACACCTGCATGCATCAAATAAAATAGTTGCCCGAAAGATTCTAATTTAAATTCAGTTGTTGCAAATTTTGCAACAACTGTCTCGGATGGAAAAACATATCATGTTGATTATTATGTGATTTTAACTCAAAAGTTCCTGCTCCCGCAGCAGGCTGTCCACTGCCGCCTTATAATCCGCAAAATTATTAGCCTTGCGGATTTTTTTCAGGTATTTTTCATAAGCGGTGAAGCTTTGGCTTAAGTAAGTCCACAAATCCTTCATTTTATATAATACGGGCGTTTCACCTGACATTATCTCTGTATAGCGCGTAAAAAGCTCGCTATGGAATGCTCTGATAGTGTCTTTATCGGGAATGGTGTTCAGGTCTCCGCGCAGCTTGTGTACAAGGAAAGGATTCTTTAGGATTCCGCGTCCAAGCATAATGCAGGAAACATCAGGAATTTCAGATAAAAGCGTTGTAAAATCCTGCGGTGAATGGATATCTCCGTTATAGCAGAGCGGGAATTGCAATGTATCCTGAGCCTTCCGATATGCGCTTTTGTGGGGAGTACCTTTGTACTGTTCCTGCTGAAGGCGCGGGTGTATAATCAGCTCCTCTATCGGGTATTTGCTGTATATCGCAATAAGCCTGTCCCACTCATCTTCGGAAGAGATGCCGATACGGGTTTTTATGGAGATTCTTAGTGGTGTTTTTTCAAATATGGTATACAGAAACTCATCAAGTTGCTCCGGAACGCCTAAGAATCCGGCGCCCCGTTTTTTGGCGGTTACGGTTCCCGAAGGGCAGCCGAGATTGAGATTGACGGATTTGTATCCGAAAGCGGCAATTTGCTCTGTAATCTGCAAGAATTCCTCCGCATGGTTGGTGAGAATCTGCGGCACTACATTCATGCCTTCATTATGTTCGGGAAGAATTTCGTTTATTTCGCGGCTGTTCATTTTCCCGCTTGAGATAAAAGGTGTGAAATACTTGTCAATCCCACCAAAATAGCGGTTATACGAATTACGGTAGATGTATGTAGTGAGACCCTCCATTGGGGCAAAGTAGCAGGTAATCATTATGATTCTCACTTTCGTTGTTTTACTATTTTCATATTCGGCTGAAAATTTTTAATTTTCAACCTTGATATTTTTAAGTGTAGCATATTTTTAATCAGATTTTAATCTTTTTCACATTTTCATTTAATATTGGTGAGGTAATATAAGGCTGTAAACAAAACAACAAACCAATAGAGAAAGGAAAAAAGAATATGGAATATTTTGAAAAAGTTGAAAAATTAAGAGAAAAAGCAAATGTTTCTTTTGAAGAAGCAAAGCAGGCATTGGAAAACAGTAATTGGGATATACTGGATGCGATGATTTATCTGGAGCAGAACGGTAAAGTCAAAGGTCCCGAACAGACAAGCTATACGACAAAGAATGAGCAGTTAGTTATTGACGTAGAGCCGGAACCGGAATATAAGGAAAGCTTTGGCGATTTGATGAACCGGTTTTGGAAGTGGTGCATGCGCTGGATAGAGAAAGGAAACAGAAACAGCTTCTGTGTGGAAAAAAACAACAAGGAGATTTTCAGAGTGCCGATAACGTTACTGGTGGTATTGCTGTTATTCGCATTCTGGGTAGTGCTTCCGCTGATAGTGGTGGGTCTGTTCTTTAACATGCGGTATCACTTCGCAGGACCTGATATCAAAGTAGTGGATATTGACATCAACGCAGCGATGGATGATGCAGCTAATGCGGCGGAAAATATAAAGAAGGAAATGACCGATATGGTCAATAAGGAAAATCAGTATAAAGAGAATTAGTATAAAGAAAGGCATATGAGGCATGGCAACAACAATTCTTGTGGTAGAGGATGAAGAAAAAATAGGGCGGTTTCTGGAGCTAGAGCTTATACATGAGGGATACCAGGTGATAAAAGCGGTAAACGGCAGAGAGGGGCTTGAAAAGGCAGAGAGTGGGCAGGCTGATTTGATGGTACTGGATGTAATGCTGCCGGAGCTGAATGGTTTTGAGGTGCTGCGCAGACTCAGAAAAAATTCCGACATGCCTGTCATTATGCTGACGGCAAGGGATGAAGTCATGGATAAGGTAGCCGGACTTGATGGTGGCGCGGACGATTATATGACCAAGCCCTTTGCCATTGAAGAGTTGCTTGCCAGAATCCGCCTTGCCCTCAAAAAACGTGTGGGTACTCCCGCGGTCGATAAGAATCTTCTTACCTGCGGAGCGCTTACGCTGGATGCTGCGCGCTATGAGGTACGTTATGACGGTAATCTTGTGGAATTGACACATAGGGAGTTTGAGCTTTTGCGTGTTCTTTTGGAAAACAAGAATATAGTTATCTCAAGAGATACTCTTTTAGAGAAAGTGTGTGGATATGATTATATGGGAGAGACGAATATTATAGATGTCTATGTACGGTATCTGCGCAGTAAGCTTGATGATGTTTACGGTGTAAAGCTGATACAGACGGTGCGTGGAGTAGGATATTGTATAAAGGATGAACGGTGATGGAAAATAAGTCTGAAAATAAGAAAACGGCGTCTGCGAAAGTAACTTCCATTGCGTGGAAAATCAATCTGCAAAATGTATGGACCAGAGCGAGGGCGTATTTTTTGTTTGATCTTTTATTATGTATTGTTTTTATGTCGATATTTATTTATGGATTGGATGTTCAGCTTGCAGGCGCATTCTCACTTGACTATGACAGGAGTGTCATGTGGGAAAAAGGCTTGAAAGAAGCGGTATACAGGGTCGGAACTGACAGCGAAAATCTGCTTTATACAGTTGAAATCGGTCAATGGTTATATTGGTTTCGGTGGGCGGCAATATTTATTGCCATTGTGCAGCTTTTACAGGTGATTGAAGAAATGGTACGTGGGACAGCGCAGGTCAGAAAACACCTTAGACCCTTAAATGAGATTGCGGCACAGGCGCAGGCGTTGAGTAAGCAGACATTTGATGAGACCAAATATCACAATCTGGAGGATGCTATATCTAACTTCAAGGCGGATACGATTGATGCGGGAATTCATATGCACGATAAGGACCTAATGGGAATTGAGACAGCGCTGAACGGTTTACTGGAACGGATTCGCGCCTCTTATAAGCAGCAGACACAGTTTGTTTCGGATGCCTCGCATGAGCTGCGCACACCCATAGCGGTAATTCAGGGATATGTGAACATGCTTGACCGTTGGGGAAAAGAGGACGAGGCGATA
The DNA here is from genome assembly GCA_947178085.1 of uncultured Lachnospiraceae bacterium. The sequence goes on from CAMWWS010000090.1 coordinate 6,823, forward strand.
CTCGCCGAGTCAATAGAGGCGATTAAGAATGAAGCTAATCATATGCAGAAGCTTGTCGAGCAGCTTTTGTTTCTGGCGCGTAGCGACGCGAACAGGCAAAGCCTTGATATGAAAAAGCTGTGTCTGAATGACATCATGAAAGAGGTTTATGAAGAATCACTTATGATTGACGAAAAACACCATTATAGATATGAGGTGACTGAAAAAGTCAATGTATTCGGGGACAGTGATATGCTAAAGCAGTCAGCGCGGATTCTGATTGACAATGCCGCGAAATATACCGAAGAAGGAGAAGAAATCCTGATTCGGGTAGGAAAGTGGAAGGACGGTTCGCCCTTTTACAGTATTCAGGACAATGGAATCGGAATGGCGCCACAGGAGGTTACGCATGTCTTTGACCGCTTTTATCGTGCTGATGCAGTTCGCAATAGTAAGACCGGAGGAACTGGCTTAGGACTTTCTATTGCGAAATGGATTATTGAGAGCCATCAAGGGTATTGTGATATTGTAAGCCGTGAAGGTCTGGGGACGCGGTTCAGCGTTATCCTACGGTCAGTGTGAAAATTTATTTTTCACACTATATACTTTTATTCTTTTTCAGCAAATATTCGTACTGTTGGACCGCCCTCGCAAAATTCAAGCACAGCAGTCAGGTCGGCACGGTTCATCCATGCAAGAGCTGTGCTGTCTGTTTGAACAATAGGTTTCCAGTCTTGACCGTCTTTTTGATTTACAATATGTATGCTGCATTGCTGACCGTTACAGTCAAGACCTGAGAGCGTGTATTCCGCCCGCATTTTTGTCTGTACGCCCAGATTATATTCCTGAGAATCGCAGCCCTCCGGTAATATGCAGCCTTGAAAATATGGCGTGTCGCAGTATCCGGTAAAGAAGATACTGACCTTGCTTATATCGCCTTCGGTAACAGTGTCGCTATGCGTGATTATAACGCGAATTGTCAGGATTTCTTTTCTGCCGGTCAAAAACTGCCGGATAGACGCAAAGGCGCTGTCAAACTGTGAGGAGTCGAAACCGTGGCCAAGGTTTCTTACAAGCTGTAGGCGGCATTGTCCGTTACGATAGCTTTCTTTTGCGCGGATGGCATAGGAATAATTTACGTCATCGTCATCAAGTCCATGTAAGAGTAGAATATCACCCTGATATTTTGCAAGCTCAAGATATGGGTCCATTCCGACAATCGTTTCATGGAAAATTTTTCCCAATAGAGTACTGCCGCAGTCAATAATATCAGGAACATTGTGCGGATCATAGCTTGAGCCGCCAAGACATCCCCTTCTGGCGTGATCGGGAATGCATATGGCGGGATAGATCATTATCAGCTTTTTAATCTCGTTTCCGCATCTGGCGGCAGTAAGCCCGGAGACAAAACCGCCTTGGCTGATTCCGACAAGGATAAGTTCGTTTGTCTCAACATAGGACAGACTTTTAACATAGTTTTTAACTGTAATTAAGTCCTCAATCTCTGTAAAGATGGTCATATCGGTTGTTTCTCCGTCGCTTTTGAAACGTGCATCCTCTCCGAGCATGCCGCCCCCACAGAAACTGAAACTGAATGCAGCATAGCCTATTTTGGCAAATTCTACACAATAGTCTTCTACACCCATGTAGTTTCCCGTAAAGCCGTGGCTTACAATTACGGCAGGATATTTACCGCTTTCGGAAGAATTGGCTGGTAGGTATTGCGCTCCCCTTATTGTTAATCCGTCTCTAATACATTCAAATGTTTGTTTTTCTATTTCCATTATAATTCCTCATTTCTGCGCACATCTTTAACCTGAATTTTACTATATATCCTCAAAGATTTCAATTGTAGAACAGAGAACTTAATAATGCAAAGGAAATATAAGGTACAAAGGGAAATCAGCATAGGAAAAATCAGTAATATTTAATAGAATTGTGCATGTATCTGTGGTAAAATAGGGATGTTAAACAATCGGAAGCCGGAACCGGAAAGAAGGATATCATGGCAGGAATAAGTATTTTACTAATCAATTTTTTGGTCTTTATTGTTTTGGGAGCATCATTTATAGGATTTATTCTTTTTATTACTTCCATTATTCTGTTTTTAAAAAAGAAGAAACCGCAACAGGGCGGAAAGAATAAAAACGGAAAAATAGCGGCGACGGTTATTTTGATAATCAGCCTTGTTTTTCAGATTCCGTTAGTTATATCCATTGCAGCAATAACCATTGGCGCTGAAAGGCAGAAAGTAAAAGAAAAGGAAGAATTCGAGGCCATTGAAGATAAGGTTTATGCGCAAAAAGAGGAATGGAAAAGCGGGTTTGATTATGATGGGAAAAGTTTAGTTCCGGTAAGTATTCTTATAAATTCGGAAAACTACCGTTCGAGCGGCAAAAAT
>CAMWWS010000091.1 GCA_947178085.1 uncultured Lachnospiraceae bacterium
TCTCGTGGGCTCGGAGAGGTCTATAAGAGACAGATCAGGGACTTTGCAACAGCAGTCTGACCGACTTTTATTATACTGCAAGAATGATTCTGGTTAAGTCGGAGACTGAATTTGATAAGTTCGATATGGCATTCGATGAAGTATTTAAGGGAATTCAGTCCGAGAATGAAATCAGCAAGAATATGCTGCGCTGGCTGGATAAGTCTGACATGATAGACGAATTTCATGAAGAAATGCGCAATGTCATGAATGAGGAACAGGTTCAGGTTGATAAAGAGGACGTAGAGCAAAAATTCAAAGACCGTCTGAGAGATCAGGATTCCGAGCATAACGGCGGAAGCTTCTGGATTGGAACTATGGGTAAGACCTCATTCGGAAATATGGGCGGCAATATGGGAGGCGTCAGGGTAGGCGGCTCTACAGGATACCAGTCTGCATTTCAGGTGGTCGGAGCAAGAAAATACCGCGATTTCCGTGATGACAGGATTCTCGATAACAGACAGTTTCAGGTGGCACTAAGAAAACTGCGCCAGTTTTCAACCAAGCTGGATATCCCTAAGACAGAGCTGGATATCGACGGTACGATTGACAAGACATGTAATAATGGCGGCTGTCTGCAGATTGTGATGGAAAGACCCAGAAAAAATGCAGTGAAACTGCTGCTTTTGATGGACTCAGGCGGAACTATGATTCCATATAGCAATCTGCTTAATGAACTTTTTCAGTCTGTTCATAAATCAAATCACTATAAAGACGTAAAAACCTATTATTTCCATAACTGCATATATTCCAAACTGTATAAGACGCCGGAGTGTGAAAACGGCGACTGGATTGATACGGAGTGGATGTTTAGAAATCTGGACAGTGATTATAAAGTAATTATAGTAGGTGATGCGGCAATGGCGCCTGAGGAATTATATTCCACTTCCGGTAATTACAGAGGCCCAAACGGAGGACTTTCCGGGATGGAATGGCTTCAGCTTATGAAAAAGCATTATAAAAAGATTGTATGGCTGAATCCCAAGATGGCTCCCGGACATGCGCCCTGGCGTGAGGCGGAGACTGCGATTAAAGAAATGTTTCCGATGTATAAGCTGACTGTAAACGGTCTGAATCAGGCGATGGTTAAGCTGATGACGAATAAACGGTGAAAAATTTAGCTTGACAAATCCCAAAGTTTCATATACGATACAATAAATTAAATATATAAGCGTTGAAAAGAACAAGTAGTAAATGATGGAACGGACAGAAAACAGCCGGTTGATGAGAGGCGTAACGGGAAGCCATTTATGAATACATCTTGGAGCTTCATGACAGAATATAAAGACTGCGTTCACACAGGGTATTACGCTTTGGAATGCGCACATTTATTAGTAGGTCATGACGTAGGAATGCACGTTACAGCAGGAGAGTATCATCAAGGCTACATGGCGGTGCCGTGATAGAGCGATTGTACTTAGTAAGGTAAACAGTGTGAGCTGTTTATGAAGTTAGGTGGTAACACGAGATTTTGACCTCGTCCTTTCAATAGGGCGGGGTTTTTTTACGCTTATATGTAAAAATAATAGAAAGGAAGCAGAAGTATGAAAATTTATGAAGAACTACAGGCAAGAGGACTGCTTGCACAGCTTACGGATGCTGAAGAAATCCGGGAACTCATTAACAATGGAAAGGCAACATTCTATATCGGATTCGACCCGACAGCGGACAGCCTTCATGTAGGACATTTTATGGCGCTGTGCCTTATGAAAAGATTACAACAGGCGGGAAATAAACCGATTGCATTAATTGGCGGAGGTACGGGCATGATTGGCGATCCTTCGGGAAGAAGCGATCTTCGTACCATGATGACCAAGGAAACAATTGCACATAACTGCGAGTGCTTTAAGAAACAGATGAGCCGCTTCATCGACTTTTCGGAAGGTAAGGCGATGATGGTAAATAATGCTGACTGGCTGACGGATTTGAACTATATTGAATTTATCCGCGATATAGGAGTGCATTTCAGCGTCAATCGAATGCTGACAGCTGAGTGCTACAAACAGAGGATGGAAAAAGGCTTAAGCTTTTTAGAGTTTAACTACATGATTATGCAGAGCTATGATTTTCTTGAGCTGTTTCAGCGTTATGGCTGCAATATGCAGTTTGGCGGAGACGACCAGTGGAGCAATATGTTAGGCGGAACTGAACTGATTCGACGTAAGCTTGGAAAAGACGCTTACGCCATGACTATTACACTGCTCCTTAATTCAGAGGGAAATAAGATGGGCAAAACGCAGAAAGGCGCAGTATGGCTTGACCCGAATAAGACATCGCCGTTTGAATTCTATCAGTACTGGCGCAATGTGGCTGATGCGGATGTTTTAAAATGCCTTAGAATGTTGACATTCCTTCCGCTTGAGCAGATTGATGAAATGGATAAGTGGGAAGGCAGCCAGTTAAATGAAGCAAAAGAAATTCTGGCTTATGAGCTGACGAATCTGGTACATGGACAGGAGGAAGCCGATAATGCTAAGGAAGCTGCAAAGGCACTTTTTGTAAACGGAGGAAGTTCTGAAAATATGCCGACTTCGACGCTTTCCGATGATAAATTCATTGACGGAAAGATTGATATTCTCGGAATTCTGGCAGCATCAGGACTTGCTGCGTCACGTTCGGAAGCGCGTCGCGCAGTAGAACAGGGCGGTGTAACTGTTAAAGGAGAGAAAGTGAACGATGTTAAGACAGCATATACCAAGGATGAAATTGCTGCTGAGGAATTTATTGTAAAGAAAGGCAAGAAGAGTTTCAAGAAGATTGTAGTAGAGTAAATCAAGAGAGTATTCCTGTAGAAGATTGAAAGGAAACTTTGCAGGGTGCAAAAAAAGATAAAGGAGAAATGATATGGCGGGAAAAGAAAGAACACTTATGTCTTATACACCGGAAATCAAAGTAATGGATTGTACACTTCGGGATGGAGGACTGGTAAACGATTTTTATTTTACAGATGAATTTGTCAAGGATTTATATAAAGCAAATATCAAAGCGGGCGTTGATTATATGGAGTTTGGATATAAGGCGTCTAAAGAAATTTTTGATGAAAGTAAATTCGGGAAATGGAAATTCTGTAATGATAAGGATATACGGGAAATAGTCGGCGATAACAAGACCGATATGAAAATATCCGTTATGGCGGATGTGGGCCGCTGTGATTATAAAAAAGACATAATCAATAAAAAGGACAGCCCTGTGGACCTTGTCAGGATTGCGACATATATTAATACGATTCCGGCAGCAGTGGCGATGATTGAGGACTGCACGAAGAAGGGCTATGAAACAACGGTTAATATTATGGCAATTTCCAAATCAAACGAAGTGGATATTGATGCAGCCCTAGAGCTTTTGTGTCAGAGCAGCGTGGGATGTATTTATCTGGTAGACAGTTATGGTTCTCTGTATCCGGAACAGATCTGCAGACTTTCGGATAAATATCTGGAAATTGCGGAAAAGCATGGAAAGAAAGTAGGTATTCATGCGCATAATAACCAGCAGCTTGCGTTTGCTAATACTATTGAAGCATTGCGGCGCGGTGTAAGCTATCTGGACGCTACTGTAAGCAGTTTGGGACGCGGCTGCGGTAACTGTCCAAGCGAGCTGCTGCTAGGCTTTCTGAAGAACCCTAAATATACCATTAATCCGCTGCTGCAGTTCATTGAGAAGCACATCGTGCCAATGAAAGAATCAGGAGTAGTATGGGGTTATGATGTACCTTATCTTTTGACCGGAATTTTGAACCAGCATCCTAAGACAGCGATTCAGTTCACGAAGGAGAACAGGAAAGATTATCATGATTTCTATCTGGAACTGCTTGATAATTTCTGATTGGAATTTTAGTAATCCGGGATTAATAATTTGTTTTTAAGATTTATATTATAAGATAAAAACGGGTGCTCGTGCTATAAATAGGAGTACCCGTTTAACGTATTGATTTATATACTTCTTTTAGGATATATTTTTTCCAGATTTTCAACCTTGGCTCCCATATTCACCAGCATGGCATCTAAAATAGTAATGGCAGCCATCGATTCTACTACCACAACTGCCCTTGGGACGATAATTGGGTCATGTCTGCCTTTTATGGCTATTTCAATATTTTCACCATGTTTGTTTACAGTCTGTTGTTTGCTGAAAATAGAAGGCGTAGGTTTTACATAGGCGCGTAAAATAATTGTGGAACCGTCGCTTATGCCCCCCAAAATACCGCCTGCATGATTGGTTGTTTTGATTACCTCACCATTCTGCATTGTGAAAGCATCGTTATTTTCAGAACCTTTGTGGGCAGCAACTTGTGTTCCATCCCCGATTTCTACGGCTTTTATAGCGCCAATCGACATAATGGCTTTAGAGAGGTCAGCATCAAGTTTATCAAAAACAGGCTCGCCGACTCCGGCAGGAACTCCCTCTATTCTGCATTCAATAATACCGCCTGACGAATCATATTGTTTCATACAGTCTGCAAGATAGGCTTCGGCTTTTTCCGAAGCTTCATAATCCGGCATACAGGTAGGCGTATCAAGAATCGCCTGCTTATCAAAACGGGAATCATCAATTGTTACAGGACCAATAGAGCGGGTATAAGCCGTTAATGTAATGCCGAGGTTATTTAATAATTTGGAAGCAATAGCGCCTGCTGCGACTCGGCCGATAGTCTCTCTTCCGGAAGAACGTCCGCCACCGCGATAGTCTCTGAATCCGTATTTGGCATCAAAAGTATAATCCGCGTGACCGGGACGGTAGTATTCTGCAATTTCACTGTAATCAGCGGAATGCTGGGAAGTGTTATGTACGATTATGGAAATAGGCGTGCCCGTTGTTTTTCCCTCAAAGACACCGGATAGGATTTCAGCTTTATCTGCTTCTTTTCTGGGCGTGGATATTTTTGTCCTGCCGGGCTTACGGCGATCCAGAAAAATTTGGATATCTTCCTCAGAGAGTGGCAGTCCTGCCGGACAACCGTCAACTACAACGCCTAATGCCTTTCCATGAGACTCTCCCCATGTAGTAATCTGAAAGAGTTTACCGTAAGATGAACCTGCCATAATCAAATTCCTTTCTAAATCTAAATTATGGTAGCAGTATAGCATATTTTTATTTATAAAGCAAAGATAGAAAATAATGTTATTGTGATTTAAAGTTTTTCATGTTAAAATGACAAAAATATCAAAAAAGAATATAAATATATACAATAATATAAGATTTTCAATTAGAAAGGAGCATTTACATTGATAGAACACACAGAAGCCCGTATAGCATTATGCAAATGCAAAGAGGGCAAAAAAACTTACGGAGTTCGTTTTGAAAAGATAAGCGGCGGCTGGAAATATACATGGGCATTTCCTGTAAAAGAAGCTTCTGCCAAGAGAGAAGGATATGATGAGACTAAAATTATAGGTAATATAGCACCGTCTGCAGACTATCCTGGCTGTCCGTTCTGTGGGACGAAGCACTTCGTGATTTGTGTTTGCGGAAAATTAAACTGTAACAACGGAACAGGTGCGTCATCTCATTTTACCTGTAACTGGTGCGGAGTGTCAGGCGTTTTGGATGGAGGATATGATGGCTCAGGCTTTGGAGCAGGTAGTGATATATAGGATTTACATAAAAAAGATTTACATAAAAAAATAAAAAATGATGTACAAATGAAAATTATGTGATATTATATAAATTAGGTGTTTTATATTTTGAAAGCGGTGCACAAATAGATGAAGAAAACTTTTCGAGAAAAAGTTGTCAGCAAATTCAGAGGCATTATTACGAAGAACAGGTTATTAAAATATCCCTGTCTTTTTGTGATGTCTATAATACTAACTATATATTATATATGCAGGTATTTTGCAACAAATGTAAAGAAATACGTATGTATCGCATTTTCTTTAGTGATTTTTATGTCAAGCTGCAGTTTCTCATTTGCCGTTTTATCAGGTCAGCAGGGATTTATTAACGCGCAGGAAACATACAATGCGATTGTGGAAGATTCCGACGTAGAATTGGCAGTTGAAAAGGAAGTAACACCTGATGAAAGCATACTGCCAGATACTGATGGTGCTCTGCATGAGTTCGAAGTTTCAGAGGAAACTGATGGTACGGATTTTTATACCTTGGATGATATTTTGGAAGATACTCAGTCCTATGAATATGAAAATGAAAATGTGGAAAATTCGGAAGAAGAGATACCGGAAGAACAAGAACTGGTCTTTGACAGCAGTGACTGGCGGCTGGTACTGGTGAATAAACAGCATCCTATACCTGATGACTATAGTTTTAGTCTGGGTATTATTAAAGATAATATGAGATGTGACAAGAGAATTATATCAGATGTAATTGCCATGCTTCAGGCAGCTAAGGAGGATGGAATTACGCTTCAGATTCGTTCTCCGTACAGAACTGATGACAGACAGGAATATCTTTTTGACAGAAAAATTAAGATGTATATGGGACAGGGATATTCCTATATGGAAGCCTATAAAACAGCGTCACAGGTAGTTACAGTTCCCGGAGCCAGTGAGCATCAGATTGGATTGGCGCTGGATATTACTTCGGACATTTATATGCAGTTAGATGAAGGCTTTGGAGATACTGAGGCAGGAAAATGGCTCGCAGAGCATAGTTGTGAATATGGATTTATACTCAGATATCCTGCAGATAAGGTATATATAACCAGCATTGAATTTGAACCATGGCATTTCCGCTATGTAGGTAAGGAAGCGGCTACAGTCATAATGCGGGAGAATATTTGTCTTGAAGAGTTTTGGGATAAGTATCTATAGGAGAACGGTTAATGTATAGAATCATCAAACAGGAAGGCTTGGCGAGGCGCGGAGAATTAGAAACCGTACATGGCATAATACAGACGCCTGTTTTTATGAATGTGGGTACAGCGGCAGCAATCAAAGGAGCCGTTTCAACAGAGGATCTTCACCGGATAGACACACAGGTAGAGTTATCCAACACATATCATTTGCATGTCAGACCCGGCGATTTGGTTATAAAGAAACTCGGCGGCTTACACAAGTTTATGCTGTGGGATAAACCAATTCTGACGGATTCAGGTGGATTTCAGGTTTTTTCCCTGGCAAGCTTGCGTAAAATCAAGGAAGAAGGCGTTTATTTCAACTCTCATATAGACGGAAGAAAGATTTTTATGGGTCCGGAAGAGAGCATGAGGATACAGTCTAATCTTGGTTCGACTATTGCGATGGCTTTCGATGAATGTCCGCCAAGTACAGCAGACAGAGGCTATGTGGAGAGCTCTGTGGCACGTACAACCAGATGGCTGGAACGATGCAAACAGGAAATGGCGAGATTAAACACTCTGGATGATACGATTAATCCGCATCAGATGTTGTTTGGAATTAATCAGGGAGCAGTTTTTGATGATATCAGAATAGAACATGCAAAGAGGATATCGGAATTTGATTTAGACGGTTACGCGCTGGGCGGTCTTGCCGTAGGCGAGACACATGAGCAGATGTATCATATTATCGAAGAGACGGTGCCTTATCTGCCAAAGGACAAACCTGTTTATCTTATGGGAGTCGGTACTCCGGCTAATATTCTGGAAGCTGTGGAACGGGGCGTCGATTTTTTTGACTGCGTTTATCCTTCCAGAAACGGAAGACACGGTCATCTTTATACGAATCATGGGAAAATTAATTTATTCAATGCAAAGTATGAACTGGACGAGCATCCTATAGAAGTAGGCTGCGGCTGTCCGGTATGTTCCAGAGGATATTCCAGGGCATACATCAGGCATCTTCTGAAAGCGGGAGAGATGTTAGGAATGAGATTCTGTGTATTGCACAATCTGTATTTCTATAACACAATGATGACGGAAATCAGAACAGCATTGGATGAGGGAAGGTTCGCGGAATATAAGAAAAAGAAACTTGAAGAGTTATAAAATACTTGTTTTCTTGTCCGTGGTGTGATAAGCTTTAAAAGTGTGAAAAATAAATTTTCACACGCGAATTTGTGCAGACATCGTTGATGTCTTGGGCACATAAATTCACAGGTTGAGAAAGAAGTATGGATATTAATATGATAGTAAAGGAGCAGAACTGATTATGGGAATATTATTGGCACAGGATGCAGCGGCGGCAGGAGCAGAAGCAACAGCAGGAAGCGGTCTGGTAATGCTTGGAACTATAGTGATATGGATTGTAGTAATGTATTTTATCCTTTTTCGTCCTCAAAAAAAGGAGCAGAAAAGAATAGCGGCTATGCTTGCTGATCTGTCTGTGGGTGATTCCGTTTTGACAACCAGCGGTTTTTATGGAACCATTATTGATATAACAGACGATACGGTTATCATAGAATTCGGTAATAATAAAAATTGTCGTATTCCGATGCAGAAATCGGCAATTACACAGATTGAAAAGGCAGATGCTGAATAAGGAAACATTAGAAAGATGCATTTCGGTGCATCTTCTTTAAATATGCAGACTTAGGAAGGAGTATGGTTATAAAATGGAATTGAATATTACATGTATTCCGGGAGACGGAATCGGACCGGAGATAGTGGCAGAAGCAAAAAAAGTATTAGATGCAGTAGCAGCAAAATACGGACATACAATGAATTACACTGATGTTCTGATGGGAGGAGCTTCAATTGATGCTTATGGAGTGCCGCTTACGGACGAAACGATTGAAACGGCAAAAAGCGCAGATGCAGTGCTAATGGGATCTATCGGAGGAGATACGACGACTTCCCCATGGTATAAGCTTCCGCCTAATTTAAGACCTGAGGCAGGATTGCTTGGCATCAGGAAGGCGCTGAATCTATTTGCAAATTTAAGACCTGCACTTCTCTATGAGGAACTGGCGGGTGCATGCCCTCTGAAGGAAGAAATTTCCGCATCAGGATTTGATATGATGATCATGAGAGAACTGACAGGCGGACTTTATTTTGGAGAGCGCAAAACAGTAGAAGAAAACGGTGTATTAAAGGCAATCGATACTTTGACATATGACGAAAATGAAATTCGCAGGATTGCAATAAAAGGATTTGACATTGCCATGAAGAGAAGGAAGAAAGTAACCAGCGTGGATAAGGCAAATGTACTGGATTCTTCCAGATTGTGGCGTAAAATAGTGGAAGAAGTGGCAAAGGAC
>CAMWWS010000092.1 GCA_947178085.1 uncultured Lachnospiraceae bacterium
GTTACCTAACTTATAACAGGACAGATATCTGATGATGAATTTGAAAAAATAAAGGCTTACTGTATCAATCACGTGGAATCCAGAGAGACTGATATGGTTAAACCCGATACGCTGGTTACGGAATATGACGAGCCGGCGGATGTGGCGGTATTTGAGAATATACCTGAGCGGGAAGATTTTATCGATATGCCCCAAGCGGAGTTAAAAGAACTTTATGATTCTTTAGGGTTAGCTATGACCTTTAAGGATTTCCTGCATATCCAGAATTATTTTGCAGGTGAAGAGAAAAGAAATCCGACTATGACGGAAATCCGTGTTCTTGATACATACTGGTCTGACCATTGCAGGCATACCACATTTTCCACGGAACTTAAGGATGTTGCTTTTGATGATGGTTATTATCAGAAGCCTATTCGTAAGACATATGAGAATTATCTTGAAGCCAGAGAAGAGCTTTTTGCAGGAAGAAAAGATAAATTCGTCTGCCTGATGGATTTAGCTTTGATGGCAATGCGTAAGCTGAAAAAAGAGGGAAAACTGGACGATATGGAGCAGTCCGATGAAATCAATGCATGCTCCGTAGTAGTTCCGGTGGAAATGGATTACGGCAACGGTCCCAAGACCGAAGAGTGGCTTGTATTTTTCAAAAATGAAACCCACAACCATCCTACGGAAATAGAGCCTTTCGGTGGTGCGGCGACCTGTCTTGGCGGCGCAATCCGCGACCCGCTCTCAGGCAGAGGCTATGTATACCAGGCAATGCGTGTGACAGGAGCGGCAGACCCTACAGTGCCAGTGGCGGATACATTGAAAGGAAAGTTATCTCAGAAGAAACTGGTTCGCGGTGCGGCAAGCGGTTATTCTTCCTATGGAAATCAAATTGGGCTGGCGACAGGTCTGGTTAAGGAAATATATCATCCCGATTATGTGGCAAAAAGAATGGAAATCGGTGCGGTCATGGGTGCGGCACCGAGGAGGAATGTCATTCGTGGTAATTCAGACCCTGACGATATAATTATTCTTCTGGGCGGCAGGACAGGACGCGACGGCTGCGGCGGAGCTACTGGCTCTTCCAAAGTGCATACGGAAAGTTCCATAGAGACCTGCGGAGCTGAGGTACAGAAAGGTAACGCCCCGACGGAACGCAAGATTCAGAGACTGTTCCGCAGGGAGGAAGTAAGCAGATTAATAAAGAAATGTAACGATTTCGGAGCAGGCGGCGTATCCGTGGCAATCGGAGAGCTGGCTGACGGTCTTACAGTGGATTTGGACAAGGTTCCGAAGAAATATGCCGGCCTAGACGGTACAGAGCTGGCTATCTCGGAGTCTCAGGAGAGAATGGCGGTAGTCGTTTCACCAAAAGACGCTGATGAGTTCCTTAAATATGCGGCGCAGGAAAATCTGGAAGCTGTCGCAGTCGCGGTGGTTACGAAAGAGCCCCGGCTTATACTTAAATGGCGCGGTAAGGAAATAGTGAATATCGCCAGAGCGTTCCTTGATACTAACGGAGCACATCAGGAGACTTCCGTGCGTGTTAATATGCCGGAACCTGAGAAGAATTATCTGAAGAAAATTGCTAATTCCGAGACAGAAGCAGCATTGGCTAAAGGTGATGTGAAAAAGGCATGGCTTACTCTGCTTAACGACCTGAACGTGTGCTCACAGAAAGGTCTTGTGGAGATGTTCGACGCTTCGATTGGCGCGGGCAGCGTTTACATGCCATATGGAGGAAAATATCAGCTGACCGAAACGCAGGCTATGATTGCCAAATTGCCTGTATTAAAAGGTAAGACAGATACAGTAACGATGATGAGCTATGGATTTGACCCATATCTGTCAAGCTGGAGCCCTTATCATGGAGCAATATATGCGGTAACGGAATCAATGGCGAAAATCGTCGCAAACGGCGGCGACTATAAGAAGATTCGCTTCACATTCCAGGAGTATTTCAGACGTATGAGCGAGGAAGCGGAGCGTTGGAGCCAGCCTTTTGCGGCGCTGCTTGGAGCTTACGATGCACAGATAGGCTACGGACTTCCGTCAATAGGCGGCAAGGATTCCATGTCAGGTACTTTCAATGATATCGACGTACCGCCGACTTTGGTATCTTTCGCGGTAGATATAGGCAAATCACAGAACATCATAAGCCCTGAACTTAAAAAAGCAGGAGATAAGCTGGTTCTGTTTAAATTTGCGAAAGACGAATATGACCTGCCTGTATATGAGAAAGTAATGCAGGTATATGATAAAATCATGACGCTTATGTCAGAAAACAAGATTGTAGCAGCTTATGCTCTGGATTCAAAAGGTATTGTGGCAGCAGTCAGCAAGATGGCGTTTGGTAATAAACTCGGAGTTGAGATAGACAAGAATATTGCCAAGGAAGAGCTTTTTGCAAACGGTCTGGGATATATTATCGCAGAGATGCCGGCAGAAGCAGCAGATGAGCTTGTAAAATCAGACGCTGTGCAGGGAGAGTCTGGATGTAAAATAATCGGATTGGTGACAGACGAACCCGCATTTGTATACGGCGATGCAAAAATTACAATGGACGAGGCGCTTGAAGCATGGACTTCCAGACTGGATAAGGTATTCCCTTATACGGCAATAAAGGATAAGAGTCAGGTAGAGTCATCCGTATACGAAGCTAAGGAAGCATATGTTTGTAAAAATAAAGTGGCAAAGCCTACGGTATTTATTCCCGTATTCCCTGGTACAAACTGTGAATATGACAGCGCCAAAGCCTTTGAAAGAGCGGGAGCTGATGTTGTGACGAAGGTATTTAAGAACCTGACGCCGCAGGACATTGACGAAAGCTTTACATTATTTGAAGAAGCCATAGGAAAGGCACAGATTATCATGTTCCCCGGAGGTTTCTCTGCTGGTGATGAGCCTGACGGTTCAGCGAAGTTCTTTGCTACGGCATTCCAGCATGAGAGAATGAAGGAAGCGGTCATGAAGCTGTTAAATGAAAGGGACGGTCTGGCACTTGGTATCTGTAACGGTTTTCAGGCTCTTGTTAAGCTGGGACTTGTACCTTATGGTGAGATTACAGGGCAGAAAGAAGATTCACCTACACTGACTTTTAACACCATTAACAGACACATCTCCAAGATGGCGTACATTAAAGTGGTTTCCAATAAGTCTCCTTGGCTTAGAGGCGCTGAACTTGGCAAGACTTATGTAAACCCAGTATCACATGGAGAAGGGCGCTTCGTAGCTCCTAAGGAATGGATTGATAAATTATTTGCAAACGGACAGGTTGCAACCCAATATGCAGATATAGACGGCAATGTATCCATGGATGAAGAGTGGAATATCAACGGCTCATATGCTGCGATTGAAGGCATAACCTCTCCTGACGGACGCATATTCGGTAAGATGGCGCACTCCGAGAGAAGAGATGCAGCTGTAGCCATGAATATCTATGGCGAGCAGGATTTGAAGATATTTGAATCGGGAGTGGAGTATTTCAGGTAACAAAGAAGAGCGGCAGTAATTTTGACTGCCGCTCATTTTATCATTTAGCTGTTCCGGCTGATACTAATTTTGCTTCAGTATTCCATTTTATTGTAAATACTAACAGTTAAAGGATAAGATACACAAAAGGCAAACAGTGAACAGATGATTAACACACTCACCCCCAATAAGATGGTAGGTATTCCCGGACCAAACAGCTCATTAAATAGTTCATTAGTCACAGTAACAATTATCCAATCGATACCGAAAGCGCAGAGTAAGGTAATCACTAAAAATACATCGCTTCTTTCTGCGCCTCCTAAATAGAAGAGCGGTAAAAACATTGCCCCCATAAAAAGGCTTATGCTAATCCCCAGCGCAGCCATTGAGAGCGTGTCAATAGGTTGGTCAAAAGGACAACCATGCAAAAGCCATGATAAGCCGATTTCTATTTCGACAAAAAGCGTTCCTACAAGCATCCATATTATTTGATTGACAAAATAACTCTTTACAATGTCTGCCCGTTTTACAGGCAAGGTCAATTTATATTTTCCCCATTTGGAAACAAACTCGTTTTTAACAACGGCAATAGCATTTACAGAAAAACCGACAATGCCTATCATCCCATAGGCTATCTGAAATGACTGACTGCGGACGGCAACGATAAAAATTCCTATTATGAGCATAAAGACAGAAAATACTTTTGCATTTGCCCAAACGGTAAAAAAATTGTTTTTAAGTAATCCTTTCATACTCGTTCCCCCTTTACCAATAGCAACATGATTTCATCAACCGAAACATGGTCTACAACGACATCCCTGTATTTGCGCTGTGTTTCTTTCCCATTAGAAACTAAAACATCAGTCTGAAAGTCCCGCTTCCGATAAGCTATGATGTCGCTGGGGTTTAATGCAAGAAATTGGCTTTCTTTGCAGCGCATAACAGCATAATTATAAACTAAATCATTTTTGGATGCGGTCATAATCAGTTTTCCGTTATGAATAAACGTGATATAATCCGCAACTTTTTCCAAATCGCTTGTGATGTGGGAAGATAAAAGAATAGAATGGTTTTCTTCCTGCACAAATTCAAGGAAAACATCCAGCATATCATCACGCATGACAGGGTCTAAGCCGCTTGTTGCCTCGTCCAAAATCAATAATTGCGGGTGATGTGACAAGGCAGCTGCAATTGCCAGCTTCATTGACATTCCCCTGGAATAATCTTTGATTTTTTGTTTAGCAGGTAAATGAAAGTCATCTAAGTATTTCATGTATAAAGCATTATCCCACTGTTTATAAAGGCTCCCCATGACTTGTGATAATTGCGTTGCTGTCCAAAAGCCGGGAAAATTATCGCCGTCGTAAACCACGCCGATTTTCTCTCGTATATCCGTATCTTCATCCGACATTTCTTTACCAAACAATTTTATGGTTCCATTGTCCTTTTTGACCGTATTCAAAATACAGCCGATTGTCGTAGTCTTACCCGCTCCGTTTTCGCCTACAAAGCCCATAATAGCTCCATATGGCAATGAAAAAGAGAGCTTATCCAATGTAAAATTTGATTTTGGAAATGTCTTTGAAATCTGTTGTAATTCTAAAATGTTCTCCATGTTAAGGCCAACGCTCCTTTCTCACTATTCGTTCTCTTCATAGAATAAAGTTAACAGCTCCGTCAATTTTTCAAGGGAAATATTACTCATTCGCCCAATTTCAGCGGCTGCCTGCAAATGTTCCTCGGCTATACGCTGTTGTTCCTCCTGATAAAATTCTTTATTCCGTGCCGATACAAAACTTCCCCTGCCAACCGTAGTTTCGATAAATCCGTCCCTTTGTAAATCTTCATAGGCTTTTTGTACGGTGATAACGCTCACATGGATTGATTTCGCCAAGGCCCGCATCGAGGGGATTGTATCACCGGCTTGTAATTCACCACTCATTATCATTGCTTTAATTTGGGATGTAATCTGCTCATAAATCGGTTTATTGGCATTGTTACTGATAATTATTTCCATGATGCGTTCACCTCTGTTTCATAAGTGTACTTATTGTATAAGTACATTATAACACGCATGTAGCAATTGTCAATAACCTCGGTATTGTGATGTGGGGCGCTTTCTGGTAAAATACATATATCGGCATTATAAAAAGATATTGCAAAAGATAATGTAAAAGATAATACATAGATTGTTGCCGGGTTTATTTGAAGAGAATGTCTACACTTGGAAAAAGAATATATTAATTTAAATAAAAGGAGGAAGAATAATGGAAAGATATCTTGGAGAAAACACACCTAAGCTTGGATTTGGATTGATGCGCCTGCCAAAGTTATCTGATGGCAGTATCGATATTGAGCAGACAAAAGTAATGGTAGACCTTTTTATGGAGGCAGGGTTTACATATTATGATACTGCGTATGTATATGATAATGGTGAATCGGAGAAAGCTGCAAAGGCGGCGCTTGTAGACCGTTACCCCAGAGAGAGCTACACTTTATGTACCAAGCTGTGTGCATGGATGGGCGAACATAGTGAAAAGGCTGCCAAACAGCAGTTTTACACAAGTCTCGAGCGTACCGGCGCGGGGTATTTTGATTACTACCTGCTTCATGCACTGCAGCGCAGCAACTACAAGGTATATGATGAATATCATATTTGGGACTTTGTAAAGGAACAAAAGGAAAAGGGACTTATTAAAAATTATGGATTTTCATTCCATGCAGACCCGGAACTCTTGGAAGAGCTTTTGAATGACCATCCTGATGTAGATTTCGTGCAGTTGCAGATAAACTATGCCGATTGGGAGAATCCGGGCGTGAGAGCCCGTGAGTGCTGGGAGATTGCTCGTAAGCACGGTAAGTCCATTACTATAATGGAACCTGTCAAGGGCGGTGCGCTGGCAGACCCGGTGCCTGAGGTGCAGGAAATATTAAAGACAGCCAACCCTAATGTGTCGCTTGCATCATGGGCAGTCCGCTTTGCAGCATCTTTGGACGGCATCATTACGGTCCTTTCAGGTATGTCTAACATCGAACAGATGAAGGACAATATTTCATACATGAAGGAATTTAAGCCGCTTAGTGAAGAAGAACAGTCAGTTATCCGCAGAGCGCAGGCCGTGTTAGAGGGAGATAAAGCAATTCCTTGTACCGCATGTCATTACTGTACGGAGGGATGTCCTAAGAATATCCCTATTCCGGAGATATTCTCGGTGAAGAACCGCCAGAGAGGTAATGCCGCCTTCCGTGGCAGAAGGGAATATACGATTGCTACACAAGGAAAGGGCAGGGCTTCCGACTGTATTGAATGTGGTCAGTGCGAAAATGCTTGCCCGCAGCAGATTAATGTTATTACAAGGTTGAAAGACTGTGCGGCGCAGTTTGAGCAGGAATAAAGAAAGATAGAATGAATATGTGTAATATGTATTTCTAATAGGAAAAGACAATCCGGAAAGCAAGAGGGTTCGGGTTGTCTTTTTTGTATTTGGGTTAAAGCGAGTTAGTTTTGGTAAATTAGGCATTCACAATGGAATGAGGTGTGATATACTTTATCATAGTATAATAGCAAAGAAGAAGGTGGAATATGAAATTTGAGTATCGGTATTTAAGTGAGAAAAGAGCGGCGGAGTTTGATGCGATGGGATTGAGAGATCCAAACGGGAAAAAGATTCATATTAATTATTCGGAATGTGTAACAAATGAGGATGAATTGGTAGTGTTTCAAAAAATATATTTTGCTGATCATTATAATTATGAGAATGATTGTGATCAATATATTTTGTTTTATAAAGGATATCACTATTTTTTGAAAATAGAAGATAGACTTCGAAAAGAAACGAATGATGGTATAGTATCGATTTATTTTAAATTTATTATACTCGATACCATTCCTGAACGAGAGAAATGCTCTTCAGAAGAAGTGTTATCTGTGTTAAAGGATGTTCTTTATGAAAAAGAAAGACATATAGGGTCATATATGGTGTTAGAAGGTGATATTCCGACGGAAATCATATATAAGGGAGAGAAAATTTATGGATAAGATTAATGGAAAGGGCAGAAAGATAAAATAAATGATAAGACAGATTACATACTTTCAAGCCGTTGTCCGTAATAACAGTTTTTCGGAGGCGGCAGAAGAATGCCATATTTCCCAATCAGCAATCTCCCAGCAGATACAGGCGTTGGAAAGGGAGCTGGGATTTGCTCTGTTGGAGCGAAAGGGGCGTAAATTTGAACTGACGCCCGCAGGAGAGTTTTTCTATAAAAAAAGTCTTGTGCTGGTTGCCGATTATGAGCAGATTATCCGGGAGGCGGGCAGACTTGCCGGAGGGGAACAGGAATGCCTTAAGGTGGGATTCTTACGCTGTTATAGCGGACAGGAATTTCATCTTGCTTTGGAGGAGTTTGCAGGAAAGTATCCGGATATACCGGTGGAAGTTTTCTACGGCAATCATGATGAACTGTATCATATGCTTCTGAAAAATGAAGTAGATTTAGCATTTAATGACCAACGCAGGGCGTTTTCGAATGAATTTATGAATATGATCCTCACATCCTCAGTAACACATATTGAGATTGCAAGAAGAAACCCGATGTCTTCCCTGGATAAAGTTACGGTGCAGGAACTAAAGAATATGCCCTGTATCCTTGTATCATCAGAAGCGGAAAAAGAAACCGAGGCAGAATATTACCATACTATTGTCGGTTTACAGGGGGAAAAGCTGTTTGCCGATAATATGGAAGAAGCAAGGACACTTGTAATCAGCGGAAAAGGATTCATGCCAAGCGAGGGAACGCCCATAGAGGGCAGTCTTGGCACAAATATCGTGAGGATTCCGTTGTATCGCGGTGATGAGCCGCTTAGGCGGAATTATTGTGCTTTTTGGAAAAAAGAAAATGCAAAAAGGATGTCGGAGGAATTTGCTGAAATTTTACGGAGCAAATTTGAATTGTAAAATTACATAAAACATACAAAGGAATTTAATCAATCAGAACCGTTTTAAGTCATAGTCTAAAACGGTTCTGATTTTTTACATTATAGGAATTTACGCCACAGCATAAATCATTCCAATGAGAATGCGGCGAGTTTGCCATAGGCATACTCTTATTCTCTTAATCGAGTGCGCTGGCACTCGATTTTGTATAAGAAAAACTTATTATATCTTAATGAAAATCGAATTGATTGATAAGGCTCTTTTTAATAAAATGTAAATATAAAAATAAAGAGCTATTTGATAGGAGGAATACTATGAGAGAACTTATTTTATATTTTTCACGGGCGGATGAAAATTATTTCGGCGGGAGCCTGAAATACATTGAAAAAGGTAACACCGAAGTGGTAGCAGAAAAAGCGGCTGCCATTACAGGTGCAGATTTATTCAAGGTTGTTCCTGTAAAGCCTTATTCCGCAGATTACAACACCTGTATTGAACAGGCAAAGAAAGATTTACAAAGCGGTGTACGTCCTGAAGTTGTGGCAATGCCTGAGAATATGGAACAGTATGATTTGGTGACAGTTATGTACCCTAATTATTGGGGAACAATGCCGATGCCTATGTTTACGGTTCTTGAACAGATTAATTTCGAGGGAAAAACAGTCCGTCCGGTATGTACCCATGAAGGCAGCGGAATGGGTAGAAGTGAAGTAGACTTAAAGAAATGCTGTCCGGGCGCAGTCATCAAAAAAGGTC
>CAMWWS010000093.1 GCA_947178085.1 uncultured Lachnospiraceae bacterium
TTTTCCGCCAATATCGGCTGATATCCCATCTCCAGAATTATGTCCCTCAGCACGAACCTGTTGGCTGAAACATCATCTACAATAAGAATCTTTACCGCCTCATTTACGCTGTTTTCCTGTGCCATATTTCATCTCCCATCAAGAATATTTTCCTGCATCTTTTACCTTTTATATCTTCCAAAAAAAGGCTGAACCTGAATTGATTCAGCCTTTACACTTAATTTTATTACAGATAACGAACTTAACCCTTGCGCACCAGATGACGAGGCAGACCGTTTACATATAATGGCTGTAATTCGCCCATAATGAGCGGTCTTGCATATTTCTCGTAACCGTCGTTTAAGTTCTTACCGTCCTCTGTTATCCACTCGTCTGGAACTTTTCTCTCTACATTTGCAATTGCATGAATATCATATGCGCTTGTTCCGCACTGATAAGGTGCATCCCCGTTTCTGTCAAGCGTGATCATCATGCCGGTCTTGCCTTCTTCAGCAGCATTAACTGCATCGAATCCAACCTGAAAAGCTTCGTTAATATCTGTTAAGGAAGCTAAATGTGTAGCTGCACGCTGTAAAGTTGAGAATTCAATCGCGCGTGCCTTCAAACCGGTCTCTGCCGCAACCTTGTTAGCCAGCATAACTGCTGTACCGGACATCTGCTTGTGGCCGAAAGCGTCTACCGCTACTTCCTTACCAAGCTCGCATACATAGCGTCCGTCTGCAATTTTCACACCTTCGGATACTGCGATAACAACGGAAGACTTCTCATCTGCCAGCTTCTTAACGTCCTCCATGAACTTGTCCATATCAAATACTCTTTCAGGCAGATAAATCGCATCCGGTCCGCTGCAGTCATCACCCTTGGACAGAGCTGCTGCTGCCGTAAGCCAGCCTGCGTTACGTCCCATGATCTCTACGATACAAACTGTAGGCTTCTGTACGCCGAAGGACTCATTATCACGGATAATTTCCTTCATGCTGGTCGCAATATATTTTGCCGCTGAACCGTAGCCCGGGCAGTGATCCGTAATAGGAAGATCGTTATCAATCGTCTTGGGAACTCCCATAAATCTCTGCGGTTTGTTATGAGCAGCCGCATAATCGGATAGCATCTTCACGGTATCCATGGAATCATTACCGCCTGCATAGAACAGACACTCGATGTCATGCTTCTCCATAATCTCAAAAATTTTCTCATATACATCTTCATGTCCCTCAATCTTAGGCATCTTAAAACGGCATGAGCCTAAGAAAGCCGAAGGAGTTCTCTTCAATAATTCAATGCCTGTCTCATCATCAAGGTACTCGCCAAGATCAATCATCTTATCCTGTAAGAAGCCCTCAATACCATGTACCATACCATAAATTTTCTTTACTCCCAGTTTCTTGGCAGCTGCATAAACACCTGCCACGGAAGAGTTAATAACGGCTGTAGGACCGCCTGACTGACCAACAACAATATTTCCTTTCATTACCATATCTCCTTTATATCTTATAATTTTAATTTCTCATGAAATTATACCAAAAAAAACCATAAGTGGCAAGCTTAAAAAGACTTATCAACTTTACATCCAAACATATATGAAATAATTAAAATAATCATTGACATAAGGTTTTTTTTTTGGTATGTCTATTTTTGACACATATAATTTGTATGCCGAAGGTCTTTATTAGAAACACTTAAGAGGAAAGGAACGAGAAAAATGTTAAAAGCAGTAGTTTTATTTGTAATAGGTCTTATATTAATTTGTTTTGGCGGCGACCGACTAGTGGATGCAGCGGTGGCAATTGCGAAAAAACTTGGAATTCCCCAAATTGTAGTGGGAGCTACCATTGTCAGTCTTGGCACTACATTACCGGAAATATTAGTTTCCACTACGGCAGCGTTTGATGGTTCTGCGGCAATTGCGGCGGGAAATGCGTTCGGTTCCATTATCTGCAATACTGCTTTGATTGCCGGGCTGACCCAAACTATACGCCCCACAAAGCAAGTGGAGACGTCTTCGCTTTCATGGCGCGGTATTTTCTATTTTGTGGTGCTGATTGGGTTGAATGTATGGGGATTTATGACAGGGGCTTTTGGTCGTCCGATAGGAGTGGCTTTGCTGGTTCTGTTCATCGTGTATGCCTGCCTGACTGTGGCACGTGCTTCTGCAGAAGGTGGTAACGAAGAAGACACGGAAGATGCCGGAGAAATTTCCATTTTGAAGCAGATCCTAATACTTGCAGTCTGCGCCGCATGCCTTTTTGTGGGGGCAAATCTTCTGGTGGATAACGGAATCATCATCGCCGAAGCTTTAGGTGTGCCGGAACGTGTCATTGCGGTTACTTTTATTGCGTTGGGAACCTCTTTGCCGGAACTCATGACTTCAATCATGTCTTTAGTAAAGGGATACGGAAACGTAGGGCTTGGAAATGTTATTGGTGCAAATCTTCTGAATATGCTGCTGGTAATCGGAATCCCTTCGGCGATTGCCGGGATTCCGTTAGAACGCTCAACAGTTATGATTGACATGCCTTTGTCCTGCCTTGTCATGGCAGTTCTAATTATACCTATTTTAATAAGAAAAAGGTCATCCAGAATACAAGGTGCTGCGCTCCTTTGCATCTATTTGGTGTACTGCGTTGCTTCTTTTACGTGATAAGAAATAAGAGAATTTTGGATTCACAAACTCGCGGGCTGAAAAAGGAGTATATTTATAAGCATGAGTGAACAAAGCAATAAATCTGCAGAGCTGTCGAGAGAGGAGCGGATGGCGTCGTCTTCGATCGGAAGTCTGATTGTCAGTATGGCGGTTCCTTCAATATTGGCGCAGCTCATTAATATTTTATATAGTATTATAGACCGTATATACATCGGGCATATGAAAGATGTAGGCGCGGCGGCGCTGACCGGAGTCGGCGTGACATTCTGTATTACGGTATTTATATCCGCTTTTTCCGGTTTTATCAGTAACGGTGCGGCGCCTCTTGCCGCTATCTGGCTGGGTAAAAAAGATAAGGAACACGCGGAGAAGATTCTGGGTAACAGCGTTACTTTTCTGATCATATGTACAGTCGTCCTGATGGCGGTCTTCTATAAATTTCAAAGACCGATGCTGTATATGTTCGGTGCCAGTGACGCTACAATCGAATATGCGGTTTCTTATATCTCGATTTATTTGGTTGGAACGATTTTTGTAGAGCTTGCGCTGGGACTGAATGCCTTTATCATCTGCCAGAGCCAGTCAAGAACAGCAATGTTATCCGTATTGATCGGGGCTATTGCCAATATTATTTTAGACCCGATATTTATTTTTGCTTTCGGACTCGGAGTTAAGGGCGCCGCGATAGCGACAGTCATTTCGCAGGCATTAAGCGCTGTCTGGGTAGTGACCTTTTTAATAGGGCCTAGGACTTCTATAAAGATACGGAAAAGCTGTCTGAAACTTGAAAAAAGCATTCTTTTCAGCATTTTTTCCCTTGGGGTCTCCCCATTTATCATGAGAGCGACGGAAAGCTTCATCAGTATCGTACTGAATCACGGGCTTCAGACTTACGGTGGGGATTTATATGTAGGCTCGCTGACTATCATGCAGAGTGTCATGCAGGTATTTTCGGCTCCAATCGGCGGATTTACGCAGGGTATGGCGCCAATTATCAGTTACAACTACGGAGCAGGAAACTTTACCAGAGTCAAAGAAGTATACCGATATATGATAGGAATCTGTTTCGGCTTCATGCTTATTACCACGGTTTCCACAATTGTGTTTCCTGAGTGGTATGCCGCTTTCTTTACAGACGATATGGAACTGATTGCACTTGTCGGAAAGACTATGCCGGTGTTTATGTTCGGTATGTCGATTTTCGGACTGCAAAACGGAATACAGCCGACATTCCTTGCACTGGGGCAGGCTAAAATTTCCCTTTTTATTGCAGTTTTCCGAAAGATTATTCTTTTAATACCGCTCGCCATTATTCTTCCGCACTTTTTCGGAGTAATGGGCGTATATTATTCGGAGCCTGTCTCTGATATATTATCGGCTACAACCGCTACTATACTATTTGTCTGCAATATCAAAAAAATGCTGTCTAAAGAAGCGCTGGCGAAGATACGCTGAAAAGATCGGAGGATTAATATATGTGGATATCTGATGACTGGAAAGATTATGAAGTAATAGATACATCAAACGGAGAAAAGCTGGAGCGTTGGGGCAGCTATCTTTTAGTAAGACCTGACCCACAGGTAATATGGAATACTCCTAAAGATAATTCCGGATGGAAAACAAGAAACGGGCACTATCACAGAAGCGCCAAAGGAGGCGGCGAATGGGAATTTTTTAACCTACCCGATGAATGGAGCATCCAGTATAAAGAACTGACCTTCAATTTAAAACCTTTCAGTTTCAAGCACACCGGTCTGTTTCCCGAGCAGGCTGTCAACTGGGATTGGATTTCTTCTAAAATAAAAAATACAGGCAGACCTGTTAAGGTCTTAAATCTGTTTGCTTATACTGGCGGTGCAACCCTTGCCGCAGCAAAAGCCGGAGCGAGCGTCACGCATGTGGACGCCTCTAAAGGCATGGTAACATGGGCAAAAGAAAACGCTGCAGCTTCAGGACTTGCTGATGCGCCAATCCGCTGGCTGGTAGATGACTGTGTGAAATTCGTGGAACGTGAAATCAGGCGCGGCAACGTTTATGATGCGATTATAATGGACCCGCCTTCCTATGGAAGAGGGCCAAAGGGCGAAATCTGGAAAATAGAAGAGAGCATTTTCCCTTTCCTTGAATTAACTTCTCAAGTTTTATCGAAAAATGCCCTCTTTTTCCTAATCAATTCATACACTACCGGACTACAGCCCGCCGTACTGTCATACATGCTGAATACAGTAATTGTCCCGAAATTCGGCGGTCAGGTACAGTCTTCCGAAATCGGTCTGCCAGTCAGCTCTAACGGGCTTATACTTCCCTGCGGAGCTTCCGGACGGTGGCAATCTTAAAATTTAGTAATAATAATAAAGAAAACTTTGTAACATATTTCCTAAAGCTGCGCCAAGAACAATGGATAGAACAAGAGATATAGCCGTAAATATTAAGACCACCTTAAAGTAATTGGATTTACTCTTCTTTGTGTCCGAACCGAATGCCCATACAAACATCATGATAATATTAAGGCAGGGCACTATCATAATCAACATCGTAACCACCCATTCACCTATCGTGACAGGTTCTTCCAAATCCGTCTGAGGCATTGGCTGATATGATGACTGATAACCATTATTATACGGATTATATTGATAACTTGGGTTTGCATTCGGATTAGGATTTGTATTCATGTACGTGTTCTGGTTATTATCCCCCTGAGTATAAGTGTTTTGGTAATAACCTCCCTGATTACCATTCGGATTACCGTTCTGATTATTGTCAGAATTCTGTCCTGACTGCTGATTTTGATACATATTATTGCTGTCCATTTTTTTCCTCCCTCATATGTTTATATACAGATTTCATGCATAAATCTGCAAGTATTTATATATTATCACAATATTCCCAAATCGTACAGTATTTGTTCATAATATGGAAAAAATCTTACGAATACATTACCTTTACTGTAAACATACGGAACTCTGTCAGGAAAAAAGCGATACATTCTAAAAGCATAGACTACCAATAGCAAAACGATGGCAACCGCTATGAGCGGCATTATTCCCTTAGCTTTTTTTCCTATTACATAGCGGTTCCAACAAAAATAGAGAAAAATACATGCAATCGGGATTCCCATTGGATTCATCTGTATGGATTGAGAAAGTCTTCCGGTTGCAAGATAAAAAAGCGACCTTGTCATTCCGCAGCCGGGACATGGAAATCCAGTCATAATAACCATCGGGCAGAAAGCATGAAATACAATATTAACCAAAACAGTATAAACCGCTATAGCTATAGCCGCCTGCCAATAGTTCCTGATATCGTGACGGATTCGGGATATTATTTCTTTCATATGACCATATGCTTCCTTTTTTCTTTCTATCATTACTACTCTCTTTCCATGCACTCTTTCGTTTTATCAGAACAACCACTGCTTTATTCCATACAGCAGCAGCAAATGCAAGGGATAGAATAAGTAATAGCATGCTTTAGGCAGTTGCTTTCCCTTCTGCCCATTATAAAAAAATATGAATACAAAAGCAAATAGTCCGTACATTTCGCTCAAACCAGATTCTAAAAACACAGTTATCGGAAGTCTCCAGCTCCAATATCTCACTACATAAATCAGCACAATTCCCACATATATAGTCACTGAACCTACCAAGACCTGACATAGGAAAGATTTTCTGCATAAATATAATACAACAATCAGCATGACTCCC
This sequence comes from uncultured Lachnospiraceae bacterium, assembly GCA_947178085.1. The sequence continues at coordinate 6,349 of CAMWWS010000093.1, forward strand.
ATAAACATATAGTCCGTTTTAAGAAGCGCCGCCGCCATGCAGCATAGCGCCACACCTAAAAACTGCGTTATCGGATGCCCATGCAGCTTACTTATTATGCAAAGTGCCAGAACTCCCAAAAACAGTGTAAAATATACGTTCTGATTTGACATTTCAAACAGACTTCCCTCAATCGCCAAGTCAAACGGAATTTCTGAAATAAGTGCAAAAGCTCCAAGCCTCAACAGATATTTCACACGGCTGCGGGTATGGCAAAATCCCTCCACCGCCATAAAGGCAAACAGGATAAAGGCAACTCTTCCTATAGCCCTTCCGGTTTGATATATACTGTTTACGCCGTCTATCGGAAGTCCCTGAATAGCCCTTTGCCGTAAATAAGCGTTAAATACTACTGCAAAGAAGTGGTCGATGAACATGGATATGTATGCGGCGTTTTTCAATACCGCACCGCTAAGCGAAAATTTTTTTTCCAATTTATATGACTCTCTTTTCTTATATACTTATTTCTTCCTGAATTTCTTTATTCTATAATTGCTTTCTCACGTATAAATAATACGGCATAAACGTTTGGAATACAATCCTGATTCTAAAATATCTCTCCATATTTTCGGCTATTATTAAATCTGACTAAATTTTAGCCGAAATATTCACCTCAGTTTATTTATCGCTACCCTCTTCATACAGCCCCGCATAATCTCCATCGGATATTTCAATATGCGCAGGTTCTCCCGGATAATAAACAATCATTGTCCCATCATCGCAGGTATAAATTCTCCAGTTATTTTCAAACTGGCAGGTTCCAACAGTAGTAAAGTATACGGAAAGACCGTCAATAGCAAATTCTATCATACCTTCGTCATTAAAGAAAACTTCCAGTCTGCGTCCGCTCTCATCTGTGTAAATATTTCCTTTTTTATACCAGTCATCATCTGCCGGGTCCGGGGCTATAACATCTAAGTCTTCTCCTGATGCTGCCGCGCTTAAGTTTTCCGATTCTGCATTCTGACTGTTCTTCTGTGTCTTAACTGTATCGTCAGTCAGATTGCTCTCCTGCGTTTCGATTATATCTGTAGTGTTATTATTCTCTTGTGTTCCGGATGTATCAATGACCTGATTAATGTCCTGTTCTTCCACAACATCCATCACATGCTCCCTATCATCACGGCTGCCGCAGCCAGACATGCCGCAAAGCATAATTGCTGTCATAAAAATACTTACTGCATAATTTACTTTAATATTCATTTTAAAAATCTCCTTTAGCTTTCACATTACTTTTCTGCTGTTAAAATTTTCATGGTACAACCGAAAAATCAAAAGCATCCGCCAGTCCTTCCAGCATCTCATCACTTACATCAAATGTATCCGATGCAAAATCTCCCAAGATATTGACCACGATGTATGATTTTTCTCTTTCCGCAATAATAAGCGCTTTCTTACTGCTGTTTGCAAGCAGTACGCTTTCACCGGTTTTTGTCACATAATTTCTCTCAATGTAGTCTTCCATATCCCATACGTTCAGCGTAACCGGATTAAACGAGCCCTTCATGGTACGCATCAGCTGATAGTCTGTCACACAGATTTCGCGGTCTTTATGTATAACCATTCCCTCCATATGAAAAGTTCCGTCATCATACAGGTATCCGCCATAAAAGGTCCATTTTACATTTTCAGGAATGCCTCCGCAGAGATTTCCGATTTCCGCCCTGCTGCACAGGTCATCATAATCCTCAGCCCAATAAAAGCCCTTTAATTTATCCAGCCCGTATTTTTCACAAATCTCATCGACCTTGTCCGCCATCTCTTCCGAATAGCAGCCATAGACAAGTTCGTATTCTTCTCCAAGACCAGCAAAACCATTCCCAATCTTTGAAAGAATCGCTCCGTCAGTATCATAACCATTAAGAAATTCTCTCCATTCGCTGCACGCTTCATACTCAGGACTGCCCGCAATTCCGCCAAGAGAAATAATATCCACTTCTATTAAAGGAATATCTTCTATAGCAGACTCCTCACTTATCCGCTCAGGTTCGGATAAATCCAGAACGTCCTCTTTTCCCATACTAAGGTCATGCAGTCTGTAAGTACGAACGGCATACGCAACCGTTGTCACGAGCAGACTCCCCGCCAAAACTGCTGCCAGTATAAATACTGATTTAGATTGATATGTACTGCGCTTTTTTAAAATCTTTCTTCCTCTTAACAACCGGTTCCGCACCGTTGATTCCGAGCAATGAAGCATATTTGCAATCTCAGGGGTACGATATCCCTCATAATAATACAGGTATATAACCTGTTTATATCTGACAGGCAGCTCCATCACCCATTCCAATATCGTATCATCCTCTGTGTCGGCAGGATTCTCATTCTCCTGCCCGGAAACACAAATGATATTCTTAAGTCTTCTTTTCCACCGTCTCAGTTCATCCCGGCAGGTATTGGACGCTGTTACAATAAGCCACGCCTTTTCATGCTCCGGTGATTCAAACTGCTTCTCGCACGAAATAAGCTTAAGAAAGGTCTCCTGTACCATATCCTCCGCATCCGACGCATTTTTCATAAAAGAAAAGCAGACGCGATAAACCGTATCTACCTGACGTTCATAGATTTCTGCAATTTCTTCATTCATTTTTAATGAAGAATCCATCTTTATACCATGCTCCTTTCAACCTTTTTACCTTCACTATAAATA
>CAMWWS010000094.1 GCA_947178085.1 uncultured Lachnospiraceae bacterium
CTACAATTGTTGTATCGTTTATGACATATGAATAAATATCTTACTTATATTAGATTTAACTTGCAGAGTTTGGATAATTAAGTCATAATAGAGAAAAATAGTGTTGTGAAATTGGAGGCGAAGAATATTTATGAAAAATCCGGGAAATGAATTGCTACAGTTTTTGGGCGGACTTGCCATGTTGATTGTGGGCCTTTATATTCTGGCGCAAAAGGTTATGGTTTCATCATCATTTTTGGGAGGTATGAGACTTGGCGGTCTGAGTATGAACAATGGCATGATTATAATACCGCTTATTATAGGAATTATTTGGATGTTTGCTTCCGGCGGCAGCTTTATATCTAAAGTGTTTACCGGTATGAGCGTACTTCTTATTGTTGCGGCAATAGTTATTTCTACCAATATATCTCTTGTGCATATGTCATTATATGAATGGGTTATAATTTTGGTGCTTATTTTTGGCGGAGTTGGAATACTGGCGAAAATCCTGCTTGCTTCCCGTTCAGCAGATAAAGAGGAAAAAGCAGATAGAGTAGAGATAGAAGACAACCGTAAGAAGGCGCTCGACATAGAGAAGAAAATAGATAAAGAGATAGAACAGATAAAAAATGAAAAATAGGTAGCTATAGAAAAGGTCTCCAAAAATATTTTCAAAGATTGGAGTTCACCGGCATATACTGTATAAATGATAGTATAGGGTGGTTTTCATGAGTGAAAATAAGAGGACGTGGAATGAAAAAATTAAACTTATTTTAAATGAGTTGGAAGGCAAGAAGCCGTACAAGGTGCAGAAGAGGGAATATCCTGAGACAGAAGAGATGAATAAGGCAGAGCTAAGGCAAGACATTATAATGCACGCCGTGATGTCTGTGGCATTTCTGCTTGCTACAATGGCACTGATTCGAGGTATTGCCAGAGTATTACCGAATTCGGTTACCGTCAGCAATACAGTAAATGGGAGAGAACTTCCCATTTATTGCGTAGAGACCGATAAAAAACAGATTGCACTCAGCTTTGACGCGGCATGAGGGGGCGGTCAGTTGCGGAAACGATAGACCACTTTTATCTTGTTATTCTGATAGATTTTGATTTCATGGAGCATGGAAGTTACGATTTCCCTGTCCAGATGTTCCACTTCGCGATATTCCAGCATATGCTTAACCCATGGTAGAGACAAAATATCCGGAAGTTCTCTTGCGGGTTCTTGGGATTCCAAACTTTCGAGATGTTTTTTAAGGAGTTCTTCTTTGAACGCATAGTCCTGTCTGTAAGCGGTAAACTCTTCTTTGGAAAGAAGTTCTTCACGGTAATCTTCATAGACACTTTTTTTCAGTCTCCTAATACGATTCAGTTCCGCGAGTATTTGTTTTTTTTCATGCCTGTGTCCGGGCTTAATGTCGGGTCTTTCCGATTTTTGGTTCATTATGATTTCTTTCGGGATGTTTACATGATGCAGAATTGTATTCAAATCTTCAAGCAGTATATCTTCCAATGTTTCATATGATATTTTGTGTGGAGTACAGGCATACCGTCCGGAGCGCACATAGCTTCCACAATAGTAACAGATGCCGGAAGAGTTGTTTTTCTTGACGAGCGCCCGACCGCAGTCTCCGCACTTTAAGAAGCCTGCCAGAACAGACGTATTGGAAGTCAGGTCAAGGCTTCTGGTCCGGCGGTTCAGCGTATCCTGTGTTTTTTCCCATGTATCCTTATCGATGATTGCGTCATGAGTTCCCGGCACGATTATCCAGTCTTCGGGTTGTTTTGTCTGGGTTTTTCCTCTCATTTGCTGGTATTTTCGACCCTGAACCATGTTTCCGAGATACATTTCATTCTGCAGAATGCGGTGGATGGTCGAATAGCTCCAATAGGATGAATTATCCATATGGTTAGCATTTCGGTAATGCTCGCCGTTCGCTCTTTTATAGGCAGAAGGGCAGAGAATACCCTCCTCATTCAGAATGCCTGCAATTCGGAGTTTTCCATAGCCCGCGTTGTAGAGTCCGAAAATTCTGCGCACAATACCGGCGGCATATTCATCTATGACCAGTCTGTTCTTATCAGAAGGGGACTTCTTATAGCCATAGGAAGTAAAGGCTCCGATAAATTCTCCGGCTTTTTGCTTTGTCAGAACGGAAGCGTGGATTTTACGGGAAATATCCCGGGCATACTGCTCGTTAAAAATATTCTTAATGGGAAGGAGCATATCATAAGATTGTTCAAAGCTGTCAATATTATCCGTGACAGAAATGAATCTGACATTTCGCTCCGGAAAATATCGTTCAAGATATCTGCCTGTATCTATGTAGTCGCGCCCGAACCGGGACAGGTCTTTAACGATGACGCAATTGACTTTTCCGGCTTCGATATCGCCTATCATCCGCCGGAATGCGGGGCGCTCATAATTCGTTCCGGAAAAGCCGTCGTCAATATAAATATCGTATACATGCAGTGTTTCTCTGCCGTTTATATAATCGGCGAGAAGTTTTTTCTGATTGACAATGCTGTCACTTTCCGCCTTGTCTCCGTCATCTTTGGATAATCTGATGTATTCCGCCACATAATAGAATCTTTCTTTTTTCATATATATTCCAACGCCTTTCTATCTTTCTGCAATAGCGCTGTTTCCTGAGCGGAAAAAAAAATAAGGTGCGAACGGATAATCTGCTCCACAAGCTCTGAGACAGTGATATCTCCAAGAAATTCTCTTTCAATTGTGTAATCCATTGTTTTTTGAGTTTTCTGCTGCAATGCGTTCAACCTTCAATGACATAACCTTTTATAACAATATACGGCGTTTGCCGGCCTGATTATGTCCTTTTTTCGAAAAGTTTTTTATGAAATGTTTTGCAGAGAAAAAATTTTAAAAAATTTAAATTTACTGTTGACAAATTTGATATGTTAATATATTATTGTTATTAACAAAAGAATAGTATCAAAAACAATCAAGCTAATTTTGAAAGGAGTAGGAAATGAATATGAAAAAGGTATTGGTAGTAGTGGATATGCAGAAGGATTTTATTGACGGAGCATTGGGAACAAAGGAAGCGGTCGCAATCGTCGAAAAGGCAGCAGCTGAAATCGAGCGCTTCACCGGTAAAATTTTTGTGACAATGGATACTCATCAGAGCAATTATCTGGAAACAGCCGAAGGGAAAAAGCTTCCGGTTCCGCACTGTATCAAGGGGACAGACGGATGGCTGTTGAACGAAAAGATACAGGCGGCGTTATCCGGAAAAGATTACGTGACGCTTGAAAAAGGAACTTTTGGTTCCACGAAGTTAGTCGATGAGGTTCGTGAAATCGGACGCCAGGAGGAGTTGGAAATTGAATGCTTTGGTCTTTGCACTGACATATGTGTCGTTTCTAACGTGTTACTGTTAAAAGCTAATTTTCCGGAAGCAAAAATTACGGTCAAAGCGGACTGCTGTGCGGGCGTGACACCGGAGAGCCATGAGGCTGCTTTGAAAACAATGGAAATGTGTCAGATTGAAGTGTAAGAAGTTTAAAGACAGACAGGAGGGCAACTATGATCAGAATCAATAAAAACGACGTGCATGTCAATAAGTTTCCCGACGGAACACTTTTATTAAAAGAACAAATTTTAGGGGATTGCAGTCAGAATGAAAAAAGGCGGAAAGCGACAATTACCTGGTTGTTTGAAAATAACGAAGAGCTGGTGACGCTTATCTATCTGGCGGGGCATCTTAGAACGCACGGAATATCAGAGTTGTCTCTCGACATGCCCTATATCCCGAATGCCCGCCAGGACCGCGTGAAAGCGACGGAAGATGTTTTTACATTAAAATATTTTGCGGAAGTTATCAACTTGCTGGATTTTGATTCCGTTACCGTGCTGGATCCGCATTCTTCTGTCAGCGAAGCCTTAATTGATAAAATTCAGGTGAGAACGCCGGAAACTTTTGTCAGAAAGGTCATTGACAGAATCGGAGGTACGGAAGAACTTACGATGTTTTATCCTGATGAAGGGGCGTGCAAACGGTATTCAGGGATGTTCCGCCTGCCTTATGCATTCGGAATCAAGAACCGGGACTGGAAGACGGGAGATATCAAAGGGCTGGATGTATCCGGTATGACGGACTGCATTCGCGGTAAAAAGATTCTGATCATAGACGACATTTCCAGTAAGGGCGGTACTTTTTATTTCAGCGCTAAAAAACTGAAAGAGCTGGGAGCAAAGGAGATTTATCTGTATATTTCGCATTGTGAGAACACAATTCTGGAAGGCGATGTCCTGACGAGCGGACTGATTGAGAAGGTTTTCACTACCAACAGTATTTTTACAAAAAAAGACGAAAGGATAGAGGTGTTTGATTATGAATAAGACAAATCCGATGTTGTTGATTGATTATTATAAAGCGGTACATGCAGAGATGCTTCCTGAGAAGATAACTAAATCGGTCTCTTATTTTACACCTAGAATGAGCAGAATAGCGCGATGGGATAAAGTGGTCATGTTCGGACTGCAGGGATTTATAAAAACTTATTTAATTGATTATTTTAACAAGGAATTTTTTGAAAGACCGTTCGAGGATGTAATAGCGGAATATAAACGAGTTCTGGATCATACGCTGGGGGAGGGAGTATACGGTATTGAGAAGATAGAGAAGCTTCACAGGCTGGGATACCTGCCGATTGAAATCGTTGCGCTGCCCGAAGGAACAAGAGTCCCTGTGCATGTGCCCATGTTCGGCATTACAAATACGCATCCTGATTTCGCATGGCTTCCGCAGGCATTGGAAAGTCTTATATCTGCAGAAAGCTGGCATCCTATGATTGCCGCTACGGTAGGTTATACTTATCGTGAAATTGTGAACAGATATTATGACCAGACATGTGATGACAGTCTCGAAAAGGCAAAAGCACTCGGTGCGTTTGATTTTAGAGGAGAAGAATGCACAGAATCGGCCATTAAGGCAGGAGCGGGCTGGTGTCTTTCTTTTCTGAATACGGCGACAGTGCCGGTCGTTCCCTATCTGGAACAGCTGTACTGCTGCGACTGCACTAAGGAGCTGGTCGCTTTTGGAAGCCCAAGCACGGAACATGCGGTCATGTGCAGTAATTTTGCAGTGGATGGTGACGAAATCACTTTTCTGCGGAGACTGCTAACTGAAATCTACCCGAATGCGAGCGTTTCGGTGGTTCTTGATTCTTATGATTATTGGAATGTGATTGATAACATACTGCCACAGCTGAAAGAAGAAATCTTAAGTCACAACGGATGTATGTTAATGCGCGGTGATTCCGGCGATTGTGTGGAAGTTGTTACAAAGACCGTTTTCAAGTTGTGGGAAGAATTTGGCGGAACAATAAACAGTAAAGGATATAAAGTGCTGAATCCTCATGTAAAGGCGATTTACGGAGATTCCATTACCGTACAGCGGTGTGAGCAAATTTACAATATTTTGGAAAAAAATGGCTTTGCCTGCTCCAATGTGGCACTCGGCGTCGGTTCATTTTCTTTCCAGTGTATTGAAGAGGAGGGAATATTGAAACCATTTACGAGAGATACGTTCAGTTCATGCATCAAAGCGACTTACTGCGAAATTGACGGAAAGCCCTACCCGATTTTTAAAGACCCGAAGGACGGAGGTTTCAAAAAGTCTCAGAAAGGCTGCTGTATCGTATCAGAAGAAAACGGAGAACTACAGTACAGGGATGAACTGAATTGGGAAGAGGCAGCTTCCGATGGAAATCTTTTGCAGACTGTATTCAAGGATGGCGTTCTGATAAAAGAACAGTCGTTATTGGAAATTCGGAACCGGTTACATGCGGGAGCGTTTTAGGAATATGAAAAAGACGGGCGGCGTCTTATTGGAGTTGATAAGTAATAAGGAGGAGAGGGGATATGAGAGAATTTCGTGCTATAGAAGTGAAATACAAATGTGTAGCTTGGATCAGGGATTTTTTTGAAAAGAACGGAAAGGACTGTAACTGCATCATCGGCATTTCAGGTGGGAAGGACAGTTCCGTCGTGGCGGCTCTGTGTGTGGAAGCTCTTGGTAAAGAGCGGGTCATTGGCGTTCTTATGCCGAATGGGGAACAGAGCGATATCGATGTGGCACAAAGGCTGGTGGAATTTCTGGGAATAACCGGCATTACCATTAATATCGGACCAGTCGTTCAAGCTGTTACGCAGGGCGTGCAGTCCGCTCTGCCAGAGGGGTTGAGCAGCCAGGCAGTTGTCAACCTGCCACCTCGTATCCGTATGGCCGTTCTGTATGCGGTCTCGCAGTCGAAGAATGGACGGGTGGCAAATACCTGCAATCTTTCGGAAGACTGGGTCGGATATTCGACGCGTTACGGAGACAGCGTTGGTGATTTCAGTCCTTTGTCAGAGTTGACGGTCACGGAGGTGAAGCTGGTCGGTAGAGCGGCTGGCCTGCCGGCAGAATTTATCGACAAAGTGCCTACCGACGGACTTTGCGGAAAAAGCGACGAAGATAATCTCGGCTTCTCCTATGAAGTGTTGGATAGATATATCCGTACAGGAGAAATAGAGGATGCTGTTGTTAAGGAGAAGATAGACAGACTGCATGAAAAGAATCTGTTCAAACTGCAGCTTATGCCGAAATTTACAGAGGAGATAAAAGGATGATAACATTATTGCCGGAGAAAAAAGGAACCTTTTTGCGAGCGTCCCTGTGCGACGTCTGTAATTTCTCCTGTGAATATTGTGCAAAGGATATGGGGATGGAGAATCATACTCCAAAGTGCATAGATGCTGGGCTTCTGAGTGCGGAGGAGTACGGCAGGAATTTGGAAAGAATTGCGGCTCGTGGATTTGAAATCATTTCCTTTACGGGAGGAGAACCTTTGCTTTGCAAAGACTTTGCCCTCATCGCGCAGACAGCAAAGCAGCTGTTCCGGGTTGTGGAAATTACGACGAACGGTTCAAAACTGCCGGAGCATATGGAAACGATTCGGAAATATGTGGATGTATTAAAAATATCAGTCGATGCAGTGGATGACGATCTGCGCGTAAAAATCACCCGTCAGCCTGAAGCGAGGGATACCCTGCATATTGTAGAAGCGTGCTGCAAGGCTGGAATTGCGCAGATTGGCCTGAATTTTGTCTATATGAAACAGAATGCGGAAGAACTGCCTAAGCTGATTGCATTTGTAAAAAGACTGAATAAGGAGTATAATAGCAATATATATATTAGCGTTCTGGATTTGTATTATTCCAAAGAAAACGATACTTTCTGGCGGGAGCAGTTCGTCGATTTGAAGGAACTGAGACAGTCATTAGCAGAAAGAGGCATTGCAGTCCACAGGCGGTTGAGAGTCGGATGCGATTCTTATTATTGCATCTGGGATGGCGTCAAAGTCAATATGAAGGATAGTATGTCCTGTACACATAGGAGTGAAATATGCCGTGACTGTACGGGATATTGTCAGGAAGGCATCTATAGCCTGAAACATTCTGCGAGCGGCTGGCTCAGCGTCTGTCCTTCGAACGATGCAAAGCTCGGCGCGCTGCTGCGTGAAGATGACGCGGAAAGCACGATTGACCGTTTTGTAGAAATTTTGAACCATATTACAAGAGCTCCGTATACCGGGTTAGTTTTTATGGAAAAAAACGGCCTGTGCGATGTGCCTCATATGAAAAATCCCAGAGTCAAAGAATGCCTTGCGCTTCGCAATGAGATAAAAAAGCGAGCACGGCAATACTGCGAGGAACACGGATTTACGGAATTCGACACGCCTGTGCTTACGAAGTATGCCGGAGAGCCGTATAATCCGACATTTCCGGTTTTGTTAGAAGAAGAAAAGGTGTGTCTTGCTGATTCGCCGCAGGTGTACAAAATGCTTCTGATGCTTTCCGGCTATGACAGATACTATCAGTTCGCGCACTGTTTCAGGCCGATTGAGCATGAAGATGCTCTTGAGACGCATTTGCGGGAGTTTATACAGCTCGATATCGAGATGCAGGTGGATTCTTTGGATGAACTGATGGATAGTGCCGGAGAATTGCTTCAATATTTGTGTAAAGATGCGGCTGTGGAGCTGGTTCCTTACCTGCCGCTTACTACTGGGAAAAAGGGTGTTCATGGCAAAAGCATGCCGGAACATCACATTTTTGCAAAGCCCGTGAGCCTGCACATCGACCGGGAGCAGACCATACCGGAATCTGAGGATTTACTTACGGTAAAGACGGAATCTTTCGATATCCTTTTGAATGGTATTGAAGTGGGTGGTGGCGATATGCGTATCATGGATGTGTCCATGCAGGAATCAATGATGGAGCTTTTTGGGGTTGACAAAGAAGTATACGGAGAGTATCTGCAGGAACTTGGACGATATCGAGGCAGGCCTTTCGGCGGTTTTGCAATCGGTTTGGAGCGGCTTATTATGGCTATGACAGGAGTGTCAGATATAAGAGAAACAATAGCATTTGATACATGGCAATAGATAGGGGAAGCAATTGCATTTTTTAGATGAAAGCAGAGCACGTGACAATTTGAATGGAGGAAACATAAGTATGAGCGGTAAAGACAGAGCAGCGGGCGAGGGGGAGAAAGAATTTCTTAATAATTATCATCCGGAGAAATATGCATGTATTTCGATTACTGTTGATGCGATTGTCTTTGGCGTGATGAAGGATACGACGGACAATTATCGGAAGCTGGACAAGCAGTCGCTGAAAATTCTGCTGGTAAAGAGGGAAAACTATCCTTATAAAGACTGTTACAGCCTGCCAGGAGGTTTTGTCGGGGAAAAGGAGACTTTCGAAGATACATTGCAGCGTGTGCTGACCAGTAAAACAGGTCTTGCTGATATTTACAGCGAGCAGCTCTATACTTTCGGCAGTGTGGAGCGTGACCCTCGGATGCGGATTGTCAGCTGTGCCTATATTTCACTTGTAGATATCAATCAGGCGAAAATAGAGGGTGCCGAGTGGTTTGACATAGAAGATATCCGGGATATGGATCTTGCGTTTGACCACAGAATGATTATTGAGGAAGCGCTCAAACTCCTACGTGGAAAAATAAATTATACGGATATCGTA
>CAMWWS010000095.1 GCA_947178085.1 uncultured Lachnospiraceae bacterium
AATTAATATAATGACAATGATAGCCGATATAACCCGTTTTGTCTTTTTATTATGCCAAGAAAACATAACCAAAACCTCCTGCCTACTGAAAGGATATTATATATGATATTTCCCCTTTTTGCAAGTTTTATTGTCTTTACTATATGGCTGACATACGAGATTGGCAAGCACAATCGTATAGATGAAGCCGTAAATCAGGAATTCTGGCGCAAAGAGCATAGAGCAAACAGAGTAAGAAGGAAATCTCTCGATGACCTTGAATATATTACTATTCCTTATGACATCCTTCCGATGCATATTTTACAGGATGATGAACAGGTTTCTGAGTATAAGGAAATCCTCAATTCTTTATCCGACTCCAAAATAGTCAATTTCACCGGCATTACCAACACTGACCTGAAGCTTAAGTACGGTGCGCCGAATATTGATTTACTAAGTAAATATGACCAGAATTATACCGTATTAGCCAGAACTCTCAACAAGTGGGCTGCCTATGTATATGAAAAAGGCTATCCGAAGGAAGCACGGGACATACTGGAATTTGCCGTTTCTACAAAAACCGATGTGAGCGGTTCCTACAAGCTCCTGTGTCAGATTTATAAGGAAGAAAATACTCCTGAAAAGATAAAGGAACTCTATCCTGTTGCCGAATCAGTGAACTCAATTATGAAAAACACTATCTTCCATATTCTGCAAGAAGCTGAGCAATAATCCGGCTTGCTTCGCTGCGGGTAAGCTTCTCCACATTGTAGTCTACTTTTAGTTTATGCCTGTCCAACAATTTATATAACTGATTTTTTTGAGGTATGGTAACCGGCGTTTCTCTTTTCACATTATATTTCAATGGTATCGGTTTGAAATCCGCTTCATGTCCGTTATAATAGAGCTCTGCAAGTCTATTATATAATACCGATGTAGCTTTTGCATCAGCAATCGCTCTGTGTGCGCTATGCTCAATTTCAAAATGCCTGCATAAAAATTCAAGACTTCTGCTTTCTAAATCAGGCAAAAACTTTCTTGCCAGTTTCAATGTATCAATTCCGTTTTTCTCAAAAGAAAACTTCTCATTGACTGCCGCCCTTTTTACAAAAGAATAATCAAAAAGCACACTGTGTCCAAGAAGCACGTCATCACCAATAAAGTCAAGCAGTTCAGGCAACATCTCACTGATATCAGGAGCATCCTCAAGTTGTTTATCGACTATTCCGGTCAATTCCGTTATTCGCCCATCAAGCGCTCTGCCCGGGTTTATAAATGTTTCAAGCATGGCGTCAATTTCTCCATCCCGCACCCTGACAGCACCGATTTCTATGATTTTATCTTTCTTCGGGTCTAAACCGGTAGTCTCTAAGTCCAGACATACATAAGAATCTATCATAATCATGCTCCAATTTGCTCAATTTCCTGACTCAGCTTTATTTCGCTTGCTATAATCCTTACAATGTTCCTTAAGGAAACATTCTTCGCACTTGGGCGTGGGCGCCTTGCAAATCTGCCTTCCCAATGTAATAATCTGAATGTTCCAGAGAATCCAGTGGTCTTTCGGCAGCTTTTTCATAAGATCCATTTCGACCTTAACAGGGTCTTCTTCTTTCGTAATGCCCAGTTTCTTGGAAATTCGCTTTACATGCGTATCAACCACTATACTAGGGTCATTGAACACATTACCCCGTATTACATTTGCAGTCTTACGGCCTACGCCTGCAAGAGAAGTAAGCTCTTCTATGGTTCTTGGCACTTCCCCATTAAACTTATCACGCAGGTCCTGACAACAGGCAATTATATTCTTCGCCTTGTTATGATAGAATCCGGTTGAGTGTATATCCTGTTCCAGCTCTTTTAAGTCTGCGTCTGCGAAAGCATTTATACTTGGGTATTTTTGGAATAAGTCTTTAGTGACAATGTTAACTCTGGCGTCAGTACACTGTGCGCTTAGGATTGTGGCGATTAAAAGCTGCCATGCGTTTTCGTGATTCAGGTAGCAGGTGTAGTCGGTGCCGTAATGCTCGTCGAGGAGGGCGAGGATGGCTTTTGTGTGGTTTGTCATTGAAGTTTTCTCCTTTTGGTATATTGTTCAACTATATATCGATAATAATAAATCTTGCTTCGTAGGTTAATGGGTTTCGGTTTTTATAATCAAATAATACCATAAGTGGCATATCCAGTCTTTGCAGCTGTGAAGCAGCATCGTTTTCCCAGACGGGGTAATCAAAAAATTCTATATGCGTCAGTCTGGCAAGCTGGGTGTGGTCATAGGTTAAGTAGTCTGGCAGGAAGTGTCGGCTTGTCTCTTCTTTTTTATAAAAGTCTCGTATGAGGGTTTTATAAGGGGTCAGGTCGTTTGCGAAATCCGGTCTGCTCTTAATATTTTCTCTTAAGTACAGATCAAAAGTCAAGACCTGGCGTATCATTTCGGAATTTTCTGACAAAGCGGTGTTCATGGCAAAGTCCAGCAATATCTGATAGCGATATACTCTGGATGGGGTCATGAGTGAATATCCTTTTTCCTGATAAAATCCTGCAAGTTCTCTGTACAATGTATAGGCGTTCGGAAATATGCTCTCCAATACGGGCATCGTATGTGTATACTGATTGCTGTTATAGTATAGCTCTACCATTTCCTCAACCTGCTTCAAAATACAAAGCTTTTCATATGGAAGCCATTTAGTTGAAAGGACTTCATAAGGGGGCTCATCCGTATATTGTATACAATAGTCAGCTGCCTTTTCATGCATATAAGAGCCCTTTAGAACTTTTAAAAAACCAAGCTGGAGCTGGTGCGGTTTCATTGCATATACCATGTTAAACGAATTTATGAAGCTTTCATAATCTTCATAAGGGAGTCCGGCTATTAAGTCAAGATGAACATGGATATTTCCGTTGCCTATGATTCGCTCCACAACACTGCGTAACCTGCCAATATCGCTCGCGCGTCTGATTTCCTTTAAGGTTGCCGGATTGACAGTCTGCACACCTATTTCCAGCTGTGCCAGCCCCGGACGCAGCCTTGCAAGAATTGACAGTTCTTCCTCGGAAATTATATCCGCCGCAATTTCAAAATGAAAATTAGTGACGCCATTATCATGCTCTGACAGATATTCCCATATTTCACGAGCATGTGCGCGATTACAGTTAAATGTTCTGTCTACAAATTTTACCTGCTTTACTTTGTTATCCAGAAAAAACTGCAGCTCCTTCTTCACAGTTTCCATATCCCGCAATCGTACCGTTTTATCTATGGAAGAAAGACAATAGCTGCATCTATATGGGCAGCCCCGGCTGCTTTCATAATAAATGATTCTGTTTGCAAACATTTCCGGACTGTTATACAAGAATGGGAGTTTGGACATATCCATTGGTTCACGGGCGGAGGTATGGAAAATATCTTCATGCACGCTTGTCTGCAATTTTTTATTTTCTCCTCTATCCGCTTCTATATCTGCCTGCGCATGAACCCTTACACGGTATACAATTCCTGATATATTATCTAAGCTTTTACCCTCAATGCTTGAGTCGGCTTTTGAACAATAATGTTCTGCCAATTCCTTAAAAGTTTCCTCTCCCTCCCCCAGCATAATACCTGTAACCATCGGATTCTTTTTCATAAGTTCGTTTGGATTATATGAGACTTCCGGGCCACCCAGCCAGATATGCACGCCCGGCATTATTTTCGGGAGTTCCGTCAAAATAGAGCTTATCATACTCCAGTTCCAGATATAACAGGAAAAAGCCACCACGTCAGGAGTTCTTCTGAAAATGTCAGCCAAAATTTCTTCCTTTTTATTATTAATTGTATACTCTGCGATTTCAATATAAGGCGCAAGCCGCTCTCCCGCATAGGCGCGCAGGCTGTATACGGCGGGATTGGAGTGTATGTATTTTGCATTGATGGCAATTAGGAGGATTTTCATATGGGCTCTCGTTCTATGGTTATTAATAAGCTTTATAAAATCAATTTTAATATTTATTAAAATATCACTATATATTTATATCAGTATAACACATTACGGATATTTTGTTTAATATAAATCCATATTGGCATGAAATACAGCTATACATAATTTACTTTACAACTTTCTGTTGAGTTTTTCTATGTAGCGATGCATTTTCCTATAGCATTAGAATAATATTCCCTACGGAATATTTCTATTTCAAATTGGAATGTTAACCGCCCAAAAAGGGTCTACAATAGAAGAAAGGACACAGCAGATGAAAACAAGAATCAGGGAATTGCGGTTAGAAAAAAACTTAACACAAGAAGTTCTGGGGGAGTGTCTCGGCGCCACCCAAACCATGTTGAGTAAAATAGAAAATGGTACAAGTGTACCTGATGCTATGTTGTTAGTTAATCTATCAAAATTTTTCAAAGTATCTATAGACTATATTCTCTATCTCTCGGAAGAACGGGCAAATGCAGATTCGTTGCTCGCAGATAATATGCACAATCTCAAAAAGTATCAAAGACTCATATCCTTATATCAGAAAATGACTCATAAACAACAGGGCGACTGCTTCGCCTTTCTCAGCAGCATGCTTGATATATCCAATGAAATGTAATACATGTCACAATTAATACACGCACGTCTACAGATATTTCTTATCTGTTTTGCGTAATAAAATAAATATTACGCGTCTATTAAAGCCGGAAGGCGCACTAATGGGTCCTTCCGGCTTTATCTAGTTTCTCATGTTATTTTAAAGCCTTTCTCTGCAATATCAATGGTGTCATTTTCTCCATAAGCGCGTCGGCAAGCTGTTCACTCTTTTCGTTTAATATTTTCTTCTGCTGTTCTCTTCCCCACTCAACTGCCTTTTTTAAATCTTCCGGTCTTTCACTTAATATTACACGCTCTTCGCCCATAAGCGTACCTCCTAACGATTATCATAATCTATACCTACATTGTAGCTGTTCTTTAAAAAATAATCAGCAGCATTTTGTAAATCTTTTAACTTTTCTGCTTCATTATTTTTATCGACAGCTGTATTAAAAAGGGTAATAGCCTTTTTTAAATCATATTTCTTACTTTTTACTAAGTATGATATACTTCCTAAATTTGTTACAACCACCATCATTTTTACGTTATCATATCTCAATAGAAACTGTACATCTGTCAATGAAAAATCAGACAAGGATGGATGATTGTGTAATACAATTACCACACACTCCTCAGTAGAAGAAATCAAGTGATATGCCGTTGTATCACTCAATGGGTCCACATCATGTTCGTTGCCAAGTGCAATGCCAATGTATCTTTCTCCCTTTTCAATCAGTTTGGCACTGTCAAGGCTATACGTTATTGCCACTTCGTTAGAATCGTTTTCTTCCTTTGATATTTTCAAAACATTTTTTGCCAGATCCCAAAGATTGTCATATTCACTTTCCGGAATATCTCTATATTTTATCCTTGGAATTTTATTTATAGCTTCATCTGTAATCATAATCTTACGATTACGTTTTTTGGCCATTTCAAGTTCAGTCAAATTGTTATTCATCAAAAACCTTCTTTCATTGTTATAGCAATACCCTTTTTCCACTAGATTAAATCAGATATCTCGTTATAAACATAAATAAACCAAACGCTGAAAGCCTTTAACAAATTCTGGTTTTCAGCGTTTCTATCGTCTATTCAAACTCGGCAAGGTCATTACTTAGCTTACAACTCACCGACAAACTTATCAAATGCCGCCTGTCCTTCCGCAGTTCGCTTATAGACTCCGGCATCCTCTAATACCTTCATGAATACATCCCCGATTTCCTTCTGCAGGGTATCCATGATATTATCTTTATTTACATCATTATATTTAGGAAGGAATTCATCAACCCAATCTGCGTGTTTCTCCAAAATCTCATCCTTGCGGATATCCTTTTTCTCAAGAATCGCTTCCGCCAGACGCTCCATCTCATCCTTTAATCTGGCAGGCAGAACGGCAAGACCCATAACCTCAATCAGACCGATATTCTCCTTCTTGATATGGTGCAGCTCTGCATGTGGGTGATATACTCCAAGCGGATGCTCCTCGGTTGTAATATTATTTCGAAGAACCAAATCCAGTTCAAATTTATCGCCGCGCTTTCTGGCAATAGGCGTAATCGTATTGTGAGGCTCTCCATCTGTTTCAGCAAAAATAAATGCCGCTTCATCGGTATATCCTCTCCATTTATCCAGAATCACATCAGCAAGCGCAATCAATCTGTCTGTGTCCGTTGACGAGATACGGATAACAGACATCGGCCAGTTTACGATTCCTGCCTCCACATCTTCAAAGCCTTTTACCACAAATGTTCTTTCCACCGGAGCTTTAGCCATAGCGAATTCATAATGCCCACCCTGAAAATGGTCATGGCTCAGAATAGAGCCTCCGACAATCGGCAAGTCTGCATTGGAACCCACAAAATAATGAGGAAACTGTTTTACAAAATCAAACAGCTTGCAGAAAGTATCATGCTCAATCTTCATCGGAATATGTTTGGAATTGAATACGATACAATGCTCGTTATAATACACATACGGAGAGTACTGGAATCCCCATTCACTTCCATGAATCGTCACCGGAATAATTCTGTGATTCTGCCTTGCAGGATGATTGACTCTTCCCGCATATCCCTCATTTTCCCTGCAAAGAAGGCACTTAGGATATCCGCTCTGCTTTGCGTTCTTAGCTGCCGCAATCGCCTTCGGGTCCTTCTCAGGCTTGGACAGATTAATCGTTATGTCCAAATCACCATACTTAGTCGGCGCAATCCATTTCCTGTCTTTTTTAATACGATATCTTCTGATATAATCTGTATCCTGACTAAGTTTATAAAAATAGTCCGTAGCTTCCTTTGGGCTCTTCTCATATTTAGCCTCAAATGTTGCTATAACCTCGCTCGGTCTTGGAACCAGCATACTCATAATCTTCGTATCAAACAAATCCCGATAAACTATACTGTTCTCCGCCATTATGCCATGCTCATAAGCATAATCCATCATTTCATTAAGCACTGTTTCCAATTCATCAATTTCCATTGTAATATCTGCATCACTGTCTTCCAGCTCGTCTAATTGAAATAATTCCAGCAGGCGGTTAGTTGTATAAATCTTATCTGATTCTTCAATCAATCCTGTTTTTAAACCATATTCTACCAATTTTCTAATATTGCTCTGAATCATACGGATACTCCTTCTATATAATATTTAAATTATGAAAATCTATGCAATCACGGTACTCTACTTTATATTTTACTCGGTCCGTCTCCGATTTCCACTACATAGAAATCGGCACTCTTCCCAACTCTTTCCTGATATGCCGCTCCAACCTTCTTTTTGAAATCTTCCACAGCATCATCTTTTACGATACTTACAGTACAGCCGCCGAAACCGCCGCCCGTGATACGTGAGCCGATAACTCCCGGTACCTTCCAAGCTTCCTCAACCAGTACGTCAATCTCGTCGCATGAAACCTGATAGTCGTCGCGGAGCGATACATGAGAAGCATTCATCAATTTTCCAAAAAGCTCCAGATCATTTTTCTTCAACGCCTCTACCGCACGAATCGTTCTCTGGTTCTCATATACCGCATGCTTTGCCCTGCGTATCCTCACATCATCCTTAATAGCTGATTTATGCTGTTCAAACTCTTCTTCCGATAAATCTCCAAGTCCGTTTATGTCAATAACAGTCTGCAATTCTTTTAACGCTGTTTCGCATTCGCTTCTTCTGACATTGTATTCGGAATTAACAAGTTCATGTTTTACATTACTGTTTGTAACAATAATCTTCGCACCTGCCAGAACAAGCGGCGCATATTCATAAGATAAGTCCGCTGTGTCTAAGAAAATAGCATTATCCTTTTTACCCATAGCAGACGCAAACTGATCCATAATACCGCAATTCATGCCGTTAAAATTATTTTCGGAATATTGGCCGATCTGAGCCAGATCAATGTTAGTCACATCGAAACCGAATAAATCTCTTAAGAAATAACCTGTCAAAACTTCCAAAGACGCGGAAGAAGAAAGCCCGGAACCGTTCGGGATATTTCCGTTCAATACAATATCCAATCCGCAGGGCATTTTAAAGCCTCTCTTTTCAAAAGCCCACATAACGCCCTTCGGGTAATTAGTCCATTCAGCTTCTTTTTCAGGTTTCAAACCAACGATAGACGATTCAATTACTCCCAGTTTCTCGAAGTTCATGGAGTAAAAGCGAAGCTTATCGTCTTCTCTTTTTCTAACTGCGGCATAAGTGCCGATTGTCAATGCGCAGGGAAAAACATGTCCGCCGTTATAATCCGTATGTTCTCCAATCATATTGACGCGCCCCGGCGCAAAGTATACGCTAACTCCTTCTGTACTCCCGAAAATCTCTCCGAACTTCTTTAGAACAGCTTCTTTCATACCTTTGTCTCCTTTACTCATATTCAGCCTTTTTTCGATTCAATCCTATGTGTGTCTCCTGTTTTTGGCTGTTGTATCTATATGAGTTAAGTCTACCATATTTGAGACAAAGTTACCACTATAAATATCTGCTCAGATACTCCTCCACATCCGCAAGCAGCTTCTCCCAGGCATCCTCATGTTCCACATAATACAGCGGACACATCTTCCCTCCGCAGTCATAATGCCTTAAAATATCAGTGCATTCTAAATCATATTCCTGCACCAGCCACGCCAGAAGATGCACTAAAGAATCATAAGTCTCCTGTGTAAATTTTCCGTCTTCATCCAAATAGCAGCACTCTATTGAAAGGGAGTCATTATTTCTAGATATAACCGCATACGCCTGTTCCTCCAGCGGTATACACTGTATTATTTCTCCCTCATAACCGATAATTAAGTGTGCGCTTGCGGAACGTTCATGGGTCTGCTCCAAATTAGCAAAATAGCTCCTGTTATTTGCCGCGCTCGTTCTCGGATTGGCAGTGTAATGCACGAAAATATTTTTTACTTCCTCAACC
>CAMWWS010000096.1 GCA_947178085.1 uncultured Lachnospiraceae bacterium
AAACAGCGGCAGAGAGCCGTCGAAATTCTCATTGATAAACTGTTCTCCACGCGCCGCCTGAAATTCATCTCTGGACATCAGAACCGTAACAAGTCCATTGCTGTTATCAAATATTTTCCTGTCGCATAGTCTTTTCAGCATAGTATATGCAGTTGTACGCTTCCAGCCAAAGGCGTCTGCACACATTTTCGCCAATTGCCCTGACGCAATCGGTGCATTTTCCCATATCATATCAGCAAAGCGCTGCTCCATTTCGCCTAATTTGCATTGGTCCATTATGAAATTCTCCTTTATTTAGAATTATTATGTAACTCTATTTTTTGATTATCTATTAATGTCTAATGTTGTTAGACAAGTTTAGTCTAACGTCATTAGACAGGTTTGTCAATTGTTGTCCGGTAAATTTATGGATTTTTTACTTTTATCGCTGCTAAGTATATGATATACTAAGCTCAGGCTCAGCAGCAAAGAAAACACAAGCGTTGCTAGTGAAAACACAAGCGTTGCTTGTGTTGTAATAATAACAAAAATCAAAAGGAGAGTTTATCATGCACGCATTTCAACAATTTCCAATTGAACAGCTGGAGATTAATCCGTTTGAGAAAATAGGTAAAGAATGGGCTTTGGTTTCAGCCGGTTCCAAAAAAAAGGCAAATACCATGACAATAAGCTGGGGCGGCGTAGGCGTCCTTTGGGGAAAAAATGTAGCATTTATTTTCATCCGTGATTCAAGATATACTAAGGAATTCATAGACGCCAATGATTTCTTCTCCGTTTCCTTTTTGAATAATCAATATAGAGAAGCCCTTAATTATTGCGGCTCACACTCGGGAAGGGATGAAGATAAGCTGAAAAATGCAGGACTTAATTGGAATTATAAACTTTCTATCCCGTTTGTTGACGAAGGTAATCTGGTTCTGCTCTGCCAAAAGCTGTCTGCGACAAAAATAAATGAGGATTCTTTTCTAGCTCCGGACATCAAAAAATGGTATACAGACGGAGATATGCATACCATGTATGTAGCTGAGATTCTTGAAGTGCTGGCAAGATAATTAAAATTCACAGCTCCCGACCATTGGTTTTCCAACAGTCGGGAGCCATTTTATTTTATACAGTATAGTTACTTCTTTCTAATCGGGAAATACACCTCTGTCTCCCAATCTTCCGGAGAAGGAGTGTCGAACTGAGTCTTGATATAAAGGTCAAAAGGAGCGCCGGCATATTCGTAGCCGTTTTCAATGATCCATGATACTATGGCGCCATAGGCTTCCGAAAGAGTGGAATATCCTCCTCGATGAACCGTCATCGCACACTCCTGCGGCTCCATAATAATATCCGCCTTTTCCTTTTCCTTAATTTCAATAAACACTTCCACATCGGATGATTCATGATTGAATTCATCATCGAAGTATCTCGCCCCATTCAAACCGGTAGGAGTAACCTTCTCTCTGGGTACACGCTCAAACAACGTCCCATAGTACTTTCCAAATTCATCCACTCCCATTATGGCACGATTCGCCAGCACATTCATAGCCGGAGAGTTTTTAACCTCAATAGTATAGCTCTTCTGATAAGTCATAATATCACCTGTCCTTTCAAATACTGAAATGTGTGTCTGAAGCTCATTCAGGATTATAGCTCTTTCCTGTTGCTCATGCTTCAGCTTTTCCTTCTGCTGCCGCAGCATTGCAGAGATATCTCTGTTGTCCGAAAGGATAATGATATGTTGAATTTCTTCCAACGAAAAGCCATATCGCTTCAACCGTTGAATATAGTTCATAGTATCGATCTGTTCTGTCTGATAATATCGATATCCGGTAAAACGGTCCACCTCAGCCGGCATCAATAATCCAATTTTGTCATAATGATGAAGTGTTTTAACACTCACCTGACAGACTTTGGAAAATTCTCCAATCTGCAACATAGTCTCTTACTCCTTTCGTCATGATAGATTCGAATCTACAGGTAATATACACTCTGACCTTACAGGAGAGTCAATACCTTTTTTTACTTTTAATTAAGCTTCTGATTATTTTACGACACTCTTTTGCATTGGGCGGTACTACATGATATAATAGCACATATGAAAAAAACATTAAAAAAACATACCAATAAAAAATATATACATAAGAAACAAGTTAATATGAGACATATTCATAAGAAAAACTCCTATAAATTTCCGCTTTGGCAGTTTATAGTTCTCTTGATATGCATTCCGACTTTTTGCATCTCGACATACTTCTTTTTCGAGTCGCTGTTGCGTTATCGTGCGGAAGATCAAGCCAACGCGCAGATTGCACAACCAATACAGGAAAAACGTGAACAGCAGAAATCGTCGGAATCAGAATCAACAATATATGATATATTCACGGAATATGAGGCATTGTGGGAGCAGAATCATGATTTTGCCGGCTGGCTGTATATAGATGATACAAGAATTGATTATCCGGTCATGCATACACCGGATGACCCCGAATATTACCTGCACAGAGCCTTTGACCGCTCTGATGCCAACAGCGGCAGTCTGTTTATAGACGGTTCCTATTCAGCGGATGGAAATTCTCTGTTGATCCACGGACATCATATGAAAGATAAAAGCATGTTTGGTTCACTGACAGATTACAAATCATATGATTTTGCCACCACCCATTCCGTCATACATTTTGATACGCTGACGGAAGAACGGAACTATGAAGTGCTTGCCGCATTTTACTGGGATCCGTCTTACGAACCGGAAACGGAGCCGTTTCGTTACTATGAATACTCTGATTTTTCTTCGCAGGAAATTTTTGATGAATATATCAGTCGGGTAAGAGCATGTGCAATTTATGACACTGGCGTCAGTGTCTCGTATGGAGATCATATCCTTACGCTTTCTACCTGTAATTATCATGCCAATAACGGCCGGTTTGTAGTAGTCGCTGTTTCTAACTGACAAACCGGCCATGTCTAATGTATAGGATATGCATGCATATCCCATGCATGTATATTCTATGCTTAATTATCCTGCTTTCGTTTCCTAATTATTAAATTGCACACTGTCGCGCTGATTCCTACTAATGATATGATACATAGTGCAGCCCACCACCCTATCAGAGAATCATCGCCGGTTTTCGGTATTTCCGTGCTATCAATCAACATCTTGTCACTGACGGGTATTTCCACTACCGTATTTGCGTTTGTATCTACATTTACTTTTGCATCTACATTGGCATCTGTGTATGAATCATGTGTATTTTCCACGGTTTCGTAGATATTCTCGTCTTTATCTTCGTTATCTTCTTTATCTCCGTTATCTTCTTTATATTCGTTATCCTCTTTATCTCCGTTATCTTCATTATTGCTAGGCGGACTTTGTAAAGGCTGAATATTAAATGACAATGACAGATTAGAAGCCAAGTGTCCACGCTCCAGATAGAACATCTTTAATGTGTGCGTTGTATTGTCGGCAAAGGTATTTCCATTAAACTCAACACCACCCAAATTTGAGTTTTCTCCATATGCAGTCACAAAAAAATCATATAAAGTACGCTTTTCTCCCTCAACATTAATCTCGCCGGTAGCAAAATTTATTGATAATTTTAACGCATCATGAATCCCTCCCAGATCGGCAACCAGCACATCATCAATAAAAATCCAGACATCGTCGTCACCGGAAAATTCGAAAATCATATCGGAAGCACCAGTATCGCCGTTTACACGCCCGCCCACCGGCTGCACAAACGACATTTCCAGAGTTAATCCGAGATAGTGATTTAAATTTGGAGCATAGCATTTGATATAGCTGTTCCCGTCAGCCTCGATAGGGTCATAGTCAGAATTCCCTTCTCCCTGCTTTTTTATATCTTGATAAGCAAGCTGATAACTCCCATCATTGTTCTCAATATACGAATCAAATACATCATATGCTGTATTAAAAGGAAAAAACTGCCCAGAATATATATTACCTTCTGTTTCCTTTGCGACACCCGGAGAATTATACAAAGTAAACGAGTTAGTACTTTTATTAATCGAAGCAAAGTTTAATCGACTGTCATAATAATAATAGCCATCTGCTCTCTGCCGAAACAAACCCTGTACGGCGATATAGCTTTCTTTATATTGATTAGGTACATTAGGAGAAAATAAATAGGCAAGAGATTCTGTCATATTATCTTCGGTAAAATAGGCCGAACTATCCTCAGTGTCGGCATATCGACCATAGTTACTTTCATTCGATAAATTTAGTCTCGGAAATCCATCATATAATCTATTCCGCACAATTCCGAACCATCTCCCTGTATGATACTCATTCCAGGTACCATAATCACCTAACTGTATACCACCAGCAGTAATAGTCTCACAATAATCGTACTTGTCATTGCCCCGATAACCAAAACGCAATAAATGGTTTTTAGATATACCTAGATTATATGTTGTAACATATGGATCTTTCTCTACATCCGGTACCATTTCATTGATTTTATCATCCCAAATCGACCATTTATAATAGTAATCATGCGCCACCTCGCGGCTGCCATCAGGAATATCACCTTGCGAGTAATCAAACAAATTAACAGTAACCCCCGGAGGATTCATACCTTCAACTATACACTCTTCCAATATCGCATCAGTTAGTTTTAATTCATTGTCTGTATTGTCTGCCTCTGCATCGCCATTCTCCGTATCCCCATCAACAAGAACTGCTACTGTGCCATCCTGATCCTTCGCATCTTCCTCTGATATATCATTCCCGTTCACGGACTGTTCATCAACAGTTTCCGCCTGCTCTTCAGACTCGCCTTCTTCTGATGTTTCCTTCAGGCTCTCCGGCTGGCTTACTGTTGTTTCACCCTGCCCTTCCGACTGAACTTCTGTCGTTTCGCTCTGCTCTTCCGACTGAACTTCTGTCGTTTCGCTCAGCCCTTCCGGCTGCAGCGTCTCAGCAAACACCGACATTCCCTGCATGTTCAGCCCTATCACAGCTATAACCAGCAATACAACCGCCAAAATCCTCTTTACCATTCTGTTCTTTTCCATCATATCTATCGCCTCATTGTTGCACATTCTTTGTAAAATAAAGTATCAATTATTATTTTAACGCATATATATCACTTTTTCAATAATTATGAGCTTATTTTTTGCAAACTTCCTATTCCTTCATTTTGATTTTGTCCTTTACACTTTTTGATTTTTCCTCAAGGGAGAGTTCGAATCAGCAAAACAGCACAGTAGAAATGTTCATATTTTTGTAGTACAATATCTTCGTTGATAACAGCGATGTGACATCAACAAGAGTGACAGTACGAAGATAGTCAGGAGATATTAAAATGGAATACAATAAAAAACTGTTTGAAGAGACACCTGTGCCAAAGGCGCTGGCCAAGCTGGCTGTTCCGACGATCATCAGCCAGTTGATCGTCATGGTCTATAATCTGGCCGACACCTTTTTTATCGGACGTACCAATGACCCTTATAAAGTGGCAGCAACTTCCATGGCCTATGTCCTGTTCTTTATGCTCAATGCCTTGGCGAACCTGTTTGGCATCGGTGGCGGAAGCCTCATCTCACGATTGCTGGGCGTCCATAAAACAGAGGATGCTAAAGCGGTTTCTTCCTTCAGCATCTATGGAACCATCCTTGTCACAGCCCTTTACTGCATTGTCTGTCAGGTATTCATGGCTCCAATCCTTTCATGGATCGGGGCGAGCAAGAATACTTTTGAATTTGCCTCCGACTATACCATGTGGGTAGTAGTCATCGGAGGCATTCCTGCAACTCTTTCCATGACGATGTCACACTTGCTGCGCAGTGAGGGTCACGGCAGCAAAGCCAGCTTTGGTCTGAGCATGGGCGGTATTTTGAACATTATTTTAGATCCGCTTTTCATGTTTTTGCTCTTTCCGAAGGGGCATGAAGTGACGGGTGCGGCGGTAGCTACAATGCTTTCCAACGTTATCGCTCTTGTGTATTACGCATTTGTCTTTTACCGGATTAGAACCGACTCCGTGCTATCCGTTTCAGCGAAGCGGCTTCCTGCAGGTTGGCAGTATACCGGCGAACTGCTCTCTGTGGGATTCCCGGCTGCATTAAGCACCATTCTGGTCTGCATATCCATAATGGTCACCAATACCCTGGCTGCCTTGTACGGAGACATTCCGGTTGCCGCCATCGGTATCGTGAAGAAAGTGGAAATGCTGCCGCACAACGTGGGAACGGGTCTTTGCCAGGGTATGATCCCGCTGATTGCCTATAATTACTCCTCCGGTAACTATCGGCGGATGACTAAAACAATCAGCACCGCAAGAATTTACGGGCTGATGTTTACCTTTCTGTGCATCATCGTCTTTGAAACTTTTGCTGGTGGTATCTCCTGTCTGTTTATCAAAGATGCGGAGACAGTTGCGCTGACCACTGATTTCCTGCGCATCATGTGTCTGGCCACGCCCCTCACCATCTGTAATTTCCACATCTGCTACACGCTGCAGGCAATGGGAAAAGGAAACGCATCCCTGGTTCTGTCGGCATGCCGTCAGGGCATCTTCAATATTCCGCTGATGATAATGATGAACCACTGGTTCGGATTATTCGGCATCGTGTGGACACAGCTTATAGCAGACACGTTGACCTTGATTCTGTCACTTTTCATCTACAAGCGGACAAGCGTATGAAGCGCAACGACACAATTATTTACCAAACAGTTACGGTCTCAAGCCCATTCCGCCTTCCAAAGTGAGCGTCTCGCCTGTCATAAACTTAAAGTCAGGCGAAGCAAGCTGTACACAGACACGTCCGATTTCTTTCTCAACATCGCCGTAATGACCCATAGGCGGCATTTTCACGTTCTGTTTGAATGCATCCGGATAAGCCTTCTCAAAATTCTCAAGCTGCGCAGTCCATGCAAGAGGGCAGACAATATTTACATTGATTCCATCCTTGCCCCACTCTGTTGCCGCTACGCGCGTAAGACCTCTGATGCCTTCCTTTGCCGCTGCGTAGGCACACTGACCGAAATTTCCAAAAAGACCGGCTCCGGAAGCAAAGTTGATAACCGAACCCTTTGTTTTCGCCAGATAAGGATAACATGCCTTCATATAGTAAAAAGTCGCATATAAACCGGAATATACTGCCAGATCAAACTGTTCCGTTGTGTGGTCGGCCAGAGTTACGCCGGAAGCGGAAGCCTGAGCATTATTGATCAGCACATGGATATCACCGAAAGTATCTATAGCCTGTTTTACCACGTTTTGTACAACAGCCTCATTGTCTGCGCCCGCATTAACATCTGCCTGTACCGGCAGAACCTTAATACCGTAAAGTCTCTCCAGTTCTTCCTTCGCATCCTGAAGCTTCTGAACATTACGCCCTGTAATAACAATATTAGCTCCTTCTTTTGCATAAGCGGTAGCTATTCCGTAACCGATGGAACCACACTCGCCGTTACTCAGCGTGGCTTTGCCCGCACCTGTGATGATTACCGTTTTCCCCGTAAGAAATCCCATAGTTTTGTCCTCCTTTTTGTCAGTTATCACTAACTTATGAAACCATTCTAGCACCACTATTATTGAATAGTCAACAAATTAAGCTTTTGCAGCAAAAACTAAAATTGTTGTAAACAACTTCTAAAAATGATAAAATATCCAGAATCGGAACGATACTGAGGCATCGCTTAGAAATTCCGAGCAGTTCGTCAAAGGAGCAACCCCTATGGAGATAAAACAAATTTCCATTTTGAATGAATTCAAATGCATAGCAAAAGACTGTCCGGCCAGCTGCTGCCGCAACATCTGGAAGATTCCCATTGACTCTGAAATGTACAATAAATACCTCAATGAAAAAGGGATTGAGGGAATGCTGTTACGCTGTTCTACCGTAAAAAAACGTGGTATTACCACTTTTCGGAACACCTTCCGGGGCTGTCCATTCTGGGGAACGGACCATCTATGCAGTATACAGAAAAAACATGGCGAATCTTACATGCCTGTGACATGTATACAATTTCCAAGGCAGCTGTACAACCTTGAATTTTTCTGTGAAGAAACGCTGTATCTGGCATGCCCTGAAGCCGCACGGCTTTTTCTGGTCTCTGCCGCCGAAGACAAACCCTTTGAATTTACAGTGACTAATGGTGATGTCAACTATGAAGTGAACACCACAAACGATGATAAGGAATTTCTGGATTATCTGCAAAAATCAAGGGATGAACTGATTAAGATGCTGGAAAACGGCATCTCTTATGACAGCATGGCAATATTACATTACGGACGGGATTCGCAAAATGCCTGCCTTAACAAAACGCCTCTCCCAAGCCCTAAGGACTACGAATCCGGGGAGCATTACCTGATGACCTGTGAAAAAACAGACAATTGGCTTTTTAACGGCTTTTATCACCCAAGACTCCGTACCATATCGCCGCTTTTATATCAATTGTGCCGAAGATATATTCGGAAATTCGGACGCCAAGACAGAATCAATCCTGACACTGCCGACAAAAAACTTACTGCCCTGCAAGAAAGCCTTTACAGTAAAATACCGGAAGTGGATAAAATATTAAATCGCTATTACGAATATTATCTATTGACCGACTTCTTTGAAATATATGAGGATTACAGCTTTTCAAAACACCTGCTCTTCGGTATTGCCAAGGCGCATCTGCTGCGGCTCTTTATCGCCCTATATGCCGAGGTTCGGAAAACTGTCAAGCTTAAGGAGATTGCTACGGTTATAGCTGTGTTTGAACAGAGAGCTCAGCGGATATATTCATCCATTTCATGAGCAGGGTTTGAAAATATCCCGGCATAAATGGTAATAACTTCATTGAACACTTAAGGAGCATTCCTGTAATTCAGAAATAATGCCAATTGAATAAAAAGAAACCTCT
>CAMWWS010000097.1 GCA_947178085.1 uncultured Lachnospiraceae bacterium
CTTGTATACATTCAACAATTACCCTCTCCCCTGCGCTATTAAGTGATAATTTTTCTACATTATCTTGCAATATTTTGTATATTTTCGGCTCGTACTCTACGCCACCCACTCTCTTAAATCCATAATCCAAAAAGGATACCATTGCTCCTCCTTTTCCACACCCATAGTCAAAAATGGCATCTTCTTCTCCCGGAATCACATGGCAATGATCTAATATCGGAAATATTTCTTTTTGCGTAGTCGTACGAAACGCAGATCCATGTTCCCCAGCAACTTCAAGGTCTTCCTTTTCTATTACCTGAAGGAAATTACATCCATATTTCCACTCTAAGTATTCCAAAAATTGTATATCCCTTTTTCCGGATTTTCTCATCTTAAATACATCTGATTCATCTGATTTTCCCCAACTGACATCCTTCTGATAGATTGCAGCATAAAAATCAAAATAGGTTTCATTCTCTATAAATCCTCTTTCTCTTAGAAAAATTGTAAGTGACTCATCCATAGGCTCTGCCACCCATACAATTGCGTCAGACACACCTTTATAATTAAAATCAAAAACAGTATTTTGAAAAAGCTCCATATCATATGCCCTACTGAAAGATGTATCCAACGTGACAATATATTCCACATCAATGCTATGATAGTATTTCGCATACCACTTTAAAAACCGTCCCGTGTATCCATATCCATAAAGCAGTACTCGTCGATGTATCGCTTTTACCATAATGTCATCTAGTATTTTTCTAAACTCCTCTAAAACCTTTAACATGCTCCGTCTCCTCTCAACTAAATATTTGTGTAATGTTCGATCCAAAATAATCTATGATCGGAATAGCTCTTCCTCTGAAAAATCCATCAAAGATGAGACGAGGGAGATATCCTCCTGATTCGTAACTTTAATATTGTTTGTGAAGCCTTTTGAGAAAAAAACTCTCTTACCATAATGAATGGCAAGAATATCAGCATAGACAACATCATGTATATTATCTCTCTCTGCCATTTCATATAATTCTCTAAGCATGGAGTAGCAATATGCCTGTGGCGTTTGGACACGCATTGTCTTATTTCTGTCCAACTGTTTTATACCTGAAATTTGATTATCCGTATATATGATTGTTTCATGACATGGTATTGCCAGCGAGGCATTTCCCTCTCTATGCGCAACATCTAACAATGCTTCAATTGCCTTCTGCGGCAAGATTGGTCTTGCTGCGTCGTGAATAATGACAAAATCATCATCCTCTAAAACTGTCCGCAGGAAAAAAGCAGCATTTCTTGTTGAGTCATGAACGGTATCGCCCCCCTCGATAATCCATTTTACCTTCGTCATCTGATATTCCGCTATCATATTTTCCAAATACGCAATCCAGTCTTTCACACAGACAATTAATATGCCATCTATCTGATTATTTCTCTGAAAATTCATAATCGTATGTATTATGATAGGGCGTTCTTTCACTATCATAAATTGCTTCGGTAATTCCGCACCCATACGCCGACCCACCCCGCCGGCCAAAATGACAGCTATATTTTTCATACTCTCTCCTATTAAATATTTCAACCACTTTTACGCAGTATATATTATCAAACGTCAATTTCAAACAGAGACTCCATAAACAGCTCCATATATTTCTTATCCCAAATAGTCACTCTCAAAAATCCTGCCGAATCACCTTTCCCACAGAAAATAAGAATACCTCTTTTTTTCAATTCTTCTGTAATAAACTCCGCCGTCTTATGTTTCGGGGTAATGCAAATAAAACAACCATTAGTAGGGATGTAGGAATAATTCTCTTGCTTCAATTTTTCCAGCAGATAGTCTCTTCCTGCATTAAATTTCTCCTTTAGTTCTTTTATTAACTGATCATGATGATCAATGATTGCCTCACCAAAAAGAAGCGCTAAGCAGTTTACCGTGTAATGCGGTCTGTAATTCCTGATATACTGTATGTTTTCTTTTGAGGAAATAACCGCTCCCATTCTTAATCCACATAGGGATAGCATTTTGGAAAAAGTCCTCAATATTATCACATTATCATATTTTTTGATTAAATCTATGGCGCTGCTATCATAAAAATAGTAATACGCTTCATCTATAATCACCATAGCATTTTTTTCTCTTGCCTTTTCAACAACTGCTACTATTTCCTCCTTACTGTATACATTACCCACAGGCATATTAGGATTAACAAGGGAAACGATACCTGTCTCCTCATCAATCTGCTCAAGCAATCCAGAAATATCAAAAGAGAAATCTTTATTATATGGAACAAATACCGTCCGCATCTGTTCCATATCGGCATATACCTTATACATCCCAAATGTAGGTGTTACGCAAACGAGTTTTTTATTCGGCTCTCCAAAAACCTTGATTACATATCCCATCGCCACAACGCTACCATCTGTCAATGTAACATTATCATACTCACATCCCAAAAACTCCGCATATTTTTTTGTGAACGCTGTTTCTTCTGGATACATGGCCAGAAACTCCGGCGTCACTTTGTCCATTACCTCCTTAAACAGCCATTTAGGTAGTCCATCAGGATTTTCATTCTGATCAAGCCTGACATAATCCGCCCTTCCCTCCGGCTGATTAGTACGTACAAAATCTTTAATTACTGGATTTACATAGTACATAACTGATCCCTTTCATTATTTTATTATTCAAAGTGCCAACTTTCCCAATTCTCATTTATTTTAATGATCGCCAACTCTATTTTCAGGTATCGCAATATTTCCAAAACTAATACTTGTTGATGTGTGTTTGGGAACACGCTCTTCCTCTGGTGGCAAAGTCATATAATCCTCACCATATAAATATCTAAGATATCCAGTATAGTCTACCGGAACCGGAAATCTGCTCCCTTCAAATTCCATTTCACAATATTCATCCATCCATTTTCTGAGATAACCCTTTGCCTCCTGTCTGGCTCCCCATCCCGGCGTTCGTATTAGTCTTGTTTTTTTATCATTATACTGATATGCAAGTTTCTCGAATGTTCTGCAGGCAACCTTCCTCGGAATCAGCTTTAAAATATGATATGCAAACCTCTTTACTATACTCGAATCATGCACTGCACCTACCGGTGAGTAGGCAATTTTCCTTGCCATGAAACTCCGAAAATTATAAATTGCTTTGGGAAGCATACGTTCCGGCATATTATCACAGGGAAAGATATCTATAAATATCCCTCTCTTCATTGTCAACATTTCCTGATTTTTTCTACTAAAATAAGTTCCCTTACGCAAGATTCTGCCATATCCCCACCGATATCCCGGATCTGTCTTATATGTCTGCAAAAAAAACTTCTCTGCATTCAATTGCTCCTTGCAGATTTCACAAAATTTATCATAATCCTTCCGAAGCATCCTGATGTCAATATCATCATCCCATGGGATAAAGCCCCTATGCCGGACAGCTCCTAATAAAGTCCCACCATCCAACTCATACCGAATATTATTATTCGAACATATTCTATGTACTTCTTTTAGCATGTCCAACTCTATAGCCTGCATTTTTCTTACTACTTCTTTATCATATAGTTCCTTTGTTTTGTTCCCCTTTTCTTTTGTCTCCCAACCATTTCGTCGTAGGCTCTGTTCTGACACTGTTATCCCCTCCCTAGTTGGCAAGCGCCACTTTAAGCCACCCTACAATGTATAAGTCACGCAAATATTGAAATCTTTTTTACATACATGTTTTCGATTTGTTTGGAAATATATTTGCATTCTTTGACCGGCATTTGTATCATATATCTAATGGGCGCAGGTAATTTGTAAACACACCCGTAATCCCCATCTTTCTTAATCTGGAATATACCTCTATACAATCCGTAGAATAGGCGAATACTTTTATTCCTTTTTTTCGACAGATCTTTATCAGCCTTTCATCAACATTATTTGCCTCTATGCCAACAGCGCCTATTCCATACTGGCAGCATAAATTTGCAACACTCAGATAGTTCATCCAGTCGGGATTCCTATACTGTGTAAAAAACATATTATAATTGCTTTTATTTGCAAGCTTAATTGTTTCCTCATCATAAGCTTCCATTACAATTCTGGATTTTAAATTTGCTCTCTCCTTTTCATCTTTGACAATACATGAAAGCATTTTGTCAATGCCCTCTATGACAGACCTATAACGATCATAATCTATGACTGGCTTATCATCATCATAAGGTTCCCATTTAACGTCTACCAGACAGCTTATTTCTCTATGTTTATTCAGTCCACTCAACAAATCTTCTAACGTCATAATGGTATACTTTATTTCCTGCGCTTCATAAAATCTCCACAAGTCATGTCCCAAAACCAACTCACCGTTTCTCATGCGTAGCACATCGCATTCCATTAATCGAAATTTTGACTTAACAGTATAGTCAAATGCCTCTTTTGAATTGGAACACATTACTTTCCTACCATCAACAATGCCCCCGCAACCATGTGAAATCAAAGTCCCATGATTAACCCAGTCAGCATTTCCAGTATATTGGCTCTGTAAGTACAGGGCATATTTTTCTCTATATCTATTCACTAAGTTTTCACTTTTTACCGAATCAAAATATGCATCTTTTATAAAGCTCCTATCGACTTCATCAAGAGTCCCCAAACTGTATTTACATATCTCATCCGTAATAAACGGCTGAATCTTCTCAGCTTCTCTCCCCCACATCAAAAGCGTTTTTCTAATATTTTCATATGCTGATAAAGCTGTGATTAAATAAACGTCAATATCCTCTCTGTCAAGCAATTCCCTTGAAGGCGCCATAACTGGTATATTTTCATAATAGATTCCCTGTTTTTCTTCATTGCTGTCTAAGAACAAAATCACTTCCGCCTTTTCCGGATTAATTGCATTTTTAATCACATGCCAGATTGCATCATTAATGCCCCAGACTGCCATTTTGATTCTGCTCATAAATTCTTTGCCTTTCTGTTCTCCTCTTTTAAAAACCGCTCCATCATATCGGCTAACGCCACCGATTCGCTCCGCGTCAGCTTAAACTCACTGCTCTTTCTGCCATTAATCATAGAAAGAAAGTCACTAATTTCATACCGCAGACCATCTCCCAAAAACCTCTCCGAATACTTCTCCGCCTCCAAAGGATTTTCATAGTGCACTTCAAAATAAGAAGTTTTCCACCAAGGAGCTTCCGCGATCAGATACCCCTTTGTTCCGGAAACTAAGAGCCTCCCCTCCGACTTAACTCCCAGACCACAGGTCGCCGTCCCGATACCGTTCGGATAGCGCACGGAGACCTTGGTAAACAAATCCAGTCCGTTTTCTCCCCGGATCACATCGAAGCGGATATCCTCATAATCTTCCCCCAGCAGCTTCAAGATCGGCAGCATCACATAGCTTCCAAGCTCCGTCAGACTGCCGCCGTAAAGCGGATCTGTCAGTTCTCTGTTCGCGGAGTTTTCCAGTTTCGTAAAGCAGGCCTCCACATTCCTGATCGCACCTATGGTGCCGCTACAGGCCACCCCCAACAGTTTATTAAAGCCCGGGCAGTATGCCGTCTTAATTCCCTCAAATAAGATCAATTCATGTGTTCTCGCACAGCGAAATAATTCCTCCGCCTGTTCCCGTTTCATTACCATCGGTTTTTCACACAACACATGTTTGTCGTGCTCTAGAGCGGATTTGATATAGTCATAGTGGGTCTCATGGGGCGACGCGATATAGACGGCGTCCACCGCCTCATAGAAGGCTTCCAAATTCGGAAAAGCTTCAATCTCCCACCGATCAGCGAAGTGCGCTGCACTCTCCAAATGAGGATTATACACCCCCTGAACATTGATACCGCTGACCAGTTTGGCTTCTGGAATGAAGCGCTCCGCGATCCGCCCCGTGCCAATGATTCCGATTCTCTGGATCCTCTTATTCTGCACCCGCAACATGGTGCTGGATATACTTTTCGTGCGCTCCAAATAGACCACCTCACAGTAGTCCTTCATGTAATCGAAAGCACCTACCCAGTCGGATCCCACCGTAAAGATATCTACCCGGTACTTTTTCACATCCTGCACCTTCTGCCCCGGGGATTCCTCCACGATAATCTCATCCGCAAAACCGGTCTTTCTGACATTTTCGATTCGGGTCACCAGAGAGTCTATCACATTCAGCTTCCCTCTGGCCTTGTCGTAGGTCTCCGAGGTGACGCCCACGATCAGGTAATCCCCTAACGCCTTCGCCCGCTCCAACAGGCGGTAATGACCCTCGTGTAAGAGATCAAAGGTACCGTATGTTATCACTCTTTTCATACTATCTTACCTTTCGCATACAAGTAAACGATTTGCCCACATGTGCCCTCCGTATTGGCATTGACTTTGGCAAAATCCTGTAACTGCCGTTCCCTGTCAAACAGATTTCCCGTAATCTCATTATCCAGAAGGTCTTTGAGGGAATTGAACGCGTTTTCCTTCAGACAATACTGCAACCACTCCGACTCCTCATAATAACCTGGTTCGTGTTCCAGTAGGTCGTTATAGTCAAACTCAATCTCTACTTCTCTGTATTCACCGGTAAGGACATTGATATCGTAGAGTTTCCGCTCCGGCGCATACCAAAACCTACAGTCAGGCTTGCCCATCTGTTCCCACGTGATTACAAAGCCGCCTACACCTCCTGTCCAAAAATACCCATTTTTTCCGCGGTTTGCAAAACCTATGGGCAGCTCCCACTCTTTTGTCTCTCCCGTTTCAGTATCCAGAGACAAAAACATATTTCCCCAATTCGGTGCAATTATCGTCTGTGTCCTACCGTTTTCTTCAAAAAAGAACACTGAAGCAAAAGGATGTTCATCGCACTCATATTCAAAAGGACACCGTATTGCCTTAAAATGCTCTGGCACACTGCTGTATTCCCGCGTCTCACCCGTCTGCGGATTCCATCTGACAACCGTCTTGCCCTTCATCGGCACCAGCCATAATTCTTCCTCCTCACCGCATTGTGAAAACCCTTGTATGCCTATCCCATCCATGGCAGGCACGCTGTATTCCTTTCTCTCCAGCGTATCCCGATTCAGGAAAAGAATCCGCCCGTCCTCCGGCGAAGCAAACAGCATTTCATTTCCATAAGGCCTTATACCGCCTGTTTTCCACTCGTTTTCAATCATCCGCATATAAAATGACTGCACATCCTCGATATAGTCGATCTTTCCCGTATCGAAATGGTAACGAATCAGAAACGGATAATGTCCCGGAAGCAGATACAGATACTTAGGACTATCCAGAAAACTGTAATCGTTAAAAATAGGTTCCGGTATATCAAAGTGTTGAAATTCTACCTTTCTGATCTTTTTATTCTCAATAATAAGCATGTGTTGAGCATTTCTGGGAAGCACATAAATCTTCCCACCAATCTCCTTTGCACGCATATAGTATCCGCCGGCAGAATATCCAGTTCCCAAATCCATATAGAACTTATAGTGATAATCATTATTTTCGGAAAACCACAGCTGATTGTTGGCTGTAACCTGATATCTGTCATCCCCCCATGAATCAAACTGTAATACAATCCGTTCTCCACGCCAGTCATCTTTTTGTGGAAGCGTATTAATATAATTATTGAGAATAAACAACGGTTTCCCGACAACTCCGAAAAGTGAAGTAACACTCGTAGCCGAATCCCCAATATACGCATCGCATAGCGCAATCGTCGTTTCTATATCAGCGGTCTCATCCAAAATTCCAATGTTTTCCTCCACAAATTCTCTTTTCAATGCATCATACAGCGGTCTATATGCCATTCTCATGGAATTCAATGTTGACTCCATCAACGGATGCGGACGCCACAAAAGACAAGCATCTCCTCTTCCTTTAAAAGTATCGAAAACATACCGCATCTTTTTCAAAAACGCATCTGTGTTTCCCAACATTCCCCCAATGCTTGTATTGTAAAAATACACTTTTCTGCCTTCCATCTTCTCCTTCCACTCTTTTGGCGGCTCTGATGGATTTTGGCACTTATGTATTACACTATCAAATTTTGGTGAGCCCAACGCAAGAAACTTGTTGTCAGGTATCCTCTCATCAAAAAATTTTCGATACTTTTCAGACTGAATCACAATATAATCCGCATTGACATATGCAGGACATAACCCCTGTCCCTCACTCATTCCACCCGCTGTGGCATAATATGGAATATACACCAGACAATCCGTAACTTTTTTCATCTTATCCGAATAAAAAAACGGATCAATGCTTGTAACAAAATTAGCAGAATCGTAAGGGTTATGAATAAATATGATATCCGGATGATGTGCCCCAAAGTCAAATTCATCATACCTTGTAATCGGGACATCGCTCGGATATTGGTCTCCTTCATAATGCATTTTACGAAAGCTTCCATCCGGATTCTTATCATAATACGGAATGGGAATGACATATGCATCGCAATCCGGATCTGCATCTGCTG
Source organism: uncultured Lachnospiraceae bacterium (assembly GCA_947178085.1). Next base: position 8,429 of record CAMWWS010000097.1, read on the forward strand.
CCTTCCATACACTCTCCAGACTGTCCCACATACTTGCCTTGTACGGCAAAAAAACTGCCTCTATTCTTATTTTGATATCATTTCTTATACCATTTGAGATTTTTATCATTTTCTGCCTTAAGAGTTTATATATCTTATTGGCGTTCAGTTCCTCCCCCTCTGCCAGACTTTGATAAATCTCATAAATCATTTCACAATACTCTTCAAGAAGAGCTATTAGGGAATGTCCCTCCCCTTCTGTTTGCTCAACTAATGTGCCCAATGAGATTCCGCCGTCCTGGCAGACAGCCAGCAAATAAAATTCCGACATTTAATTAATTTAAAATATATATAATTTAAATTGAGAATCTGACATTTAAAAAATTCAAAACACATA
>CAMWWS010000098.1 GCA_947178085.1 uncultured Lachnospiraceae bacterium
CATCAAGTCAGCCGATTCCTGCTCGAGTTTCGCTGCCAGAGCCGCTTTTTTTTCATCCATGCTATAACCCCCACCCTTTCTGCTGATAGCTAGGGCTGGTTATTACACCAGCCCCAAGTATCATCTTATGGATTTTTAATAATTCTTTACTGTCCTAAAACTTTTCCGACTTCCTCATTCATTGCTGCGATTCCATCGTCAATGCTCATTTCCTGATTCATGATGGATTTGTGGTAAGTATCAAGAATATCATTAATTTCTGATACATTCTCAGCATAAGGAACTTCCAGATACAGATTGGAAACATTCAACGCTTCCTTACTTTCAGCATCAGTCGGGAATCCATCTATGCCGGAAATAATACCTGCAACTTCATCATTCATAAGTGCCGGAAAGTTACCTGTTTCAGCCATAACTTTTGCACCTTCAGCACCTGATACCCACTGTACGAATTTGAAAGCTTCGTCTTTGTTATCTGATACGCTTGTTACGGAAAGACCTGTAATCGTACCGAGTGTGGAACCTGCCTCTACGCCGTCTGCATGAGGATATTTTACCATACCCCAGTTACCGCACAAGGATGCATCATACTCGCCGCTCTTAATATTGGCAATCAGAGTGGAAATGTACCATGAACCCATATTCATCATAGCTACATCACCGCCGGAGAATGCTGCTGAATAATGCAGACCTTCTGCACTCAGATCAGCGTAATTTCTACAAATCTGGTCTGCTTCCTGATTAAGTACCATTTCATAATAAGGCTTGAAGTAATCATAGTTTCCATCCAGAATGGAATGTTTTCCGTCAAGTACACCGAATAACTGTACGGCACTTCTCCATGTATGGTAATGTGTACCATAAATCTGTGAACCGAAAGTCGGGTCTGCAACTTTTCTTGCCAATGCATCATACTCATCAAATGTCATGTCATTTGTCGGATAATCAACGCCTGCTGCATCAAAAATGTCTTTGTTGTAGAAAACTACCCAGAAGTCATTTCTGAAAGGAAGTTCATAAAGGCTTCCGTTTACGGTAATCTGCTTATCTACGCCGCCGTACTGGCCAAGGTCGATACCTGCTGCCGAAATATAGCTGTCAAGAGGCTCCAGTGTGTTCTTGGAAACCAATGTTGCATATCCCGGAACGTCTTTGATGGTAACAACGTCGAAATCAGAACCGCTTCCTGATAATTCCGTTGCAAGGACTGTCATATAATCAGCTGCGCCTAAATCTACCATTTCAAGCGTTACATTCGGGTTTGCAGCTTCATAAGCATCCTTTAACGCATTCCAGTAAGGAGTTGAATCCTTATCCCAAATAGCCCATTTAAGGTTAACTGCCTCACCTGTACCTGCGCCTGTGTCAGCAGCGGGCTCGCTCTGTGTTGTGTCTGCCGGTGTTGTGTCAGACTGAGCCGGCGTGGTCTGTGTATTGTCCGGTGCCGGGGTCGTACTACCTTCATTACCGCTATTACCGCATCCTGCCAGTAAACCGGTCAGCATTGCTGCTGTAAGCAATACGCTTATTACTTTTTTCTTCATCTGTTATATCCTCCCTTTAAAAAATTTATAGATACCGCTTTGGATAACTATGTTACCAGTATAATGTTTCGCTATTTCCAATAACATAGAATTTTTTCTCATTTCATTCACAATTTATTCATCTTTTTATATAATATATATTTTTTTTGAAAAAGATATACTATTTATTCCACTTTCTCTCTCTTCCTATATTTACTTTCCCCAAATCATTCTATTATGTTAAAATATTGAAGGAATTAAGATTTTCCAAAGAATGTCTCTGACGAGTCATTTTTCTTGAAGCGGAGCACTTTATGAAGAAACTTATTATAATAAAAGACAAACTGCATAAGTATTTCTGTACAATACGTGCCCGTATTTTATTATGTACTATCTCTCTTATTGCCCTCATATGCATTATCATTACTTCCATCAGCTATTTCCTGGTGTCCAAAAATCTACGGCAGAATCTGATCCAGACATCGGAAACAAGGCTCTCTTTTTTATGTGAGTCTATTGACGCCAATGTAAGCAATGTGAACAATTTCATACGTGTCTGTCAGGTCAGCACCAAAATCATTAATTTTGTAAAAGAGAAAAATCCTTCCGGCAATCAGTCAAAGCGTGAAGCGCACGATTTCGTTATGGAGAACTATACTTCCAACGCAAAACTGCCTTCCCAGCTCATCCGCATGGTTATCATAAGCAAATCCCGGAAAGATATCGTGCAGGTTGTGGAACCGCCTTATTCTTCTATTACAATTTCCGCCGATGCCATATGTTCACTTCCTTATTTTGAGGTACTTCATGAACATATGGGGGAAATTGCTGCCGGAATTTTGCCGGATTCATTCTGTACTGCCAGGGAAATACCGATGATACCTGTTCTTAATCCGATTGAACATCCTTATAAAGCGGAAGAAATCGGTTATATTTTTACGGAAATGTCAACCTCTGTCATTACCGATCCTATACGAAATTATCTGTCAGAGAGAGACAGCCGGTTTTTCTTCTATATAAATGACCATTTGTACCAATTCCGGGATGCAATGCTCGTTCCGTATGAAGACACTTTTGAAGTTATAGAAGATCTGTCATATCTGTCGCTGAATCCGAATACCCGCATTCAGGCGGTCCGTATTCGGAACGAAAGGGAAGAAACGGAAACTCTTACCATTATCACACTCCCGCTTAACACGAAAGGCTGGTATATCGCTGAATGTGTTGACGAATCCCGTCTTATCGAGGATGTGTTCAATATTCTTTTTACAATTGTATTGATTACCATTGCCGCCGCAGGCAGCATCGGAATTTTTCTGTCATGGTTCCTGTCACGAACCGTCAATGTACCTGTAAAACAGTTACAAGCCAGAATAAGACGTATAGAAAACGGCGATTTTTCAAGAGATCTGTCAACTGAATGGCCACATGAACTCGGAGACATAGGCAAAACAATTAACGACCTGTCGGAAAACGTATTTCTTTTGATGAATCAACAGCTTGAAGATGAACGCCAGAAAAGAGAATATGAATACAAAATGCTGCAAAGCCAGATAAATCCGCACTTTCTTTATAATACGTTAAATTCCATCAAATGGATGGCTACCATTCAGAATTCACCGGGTATCGCAGAAATGACGACATCGCTCTCCCGCCTGCTCAAAGATATTTCCAAGGGTGCTACCAGCCTCGTCACCATCAAACACGAGCTGGACCTGATCAACGATTATTTTATCATTCAGCAATACCGCTATGGAGGCACGATTACTTTGAGCTTCAACGTGGAAGACGATAAACTGCTCTCATGCAGTATTTTAAAGTTCACACTCCAACCGCTTGTGGAAAATGCTATTTTTCACGGAATCGAGCCAAAGGGAACTGCCGGAAGCATCGTTATCCATATCTATCAGGATGAAGCGGAAGATATCCATATCGATGTGACCGATGACGGCGTCGGTATGGAGCCGGAACTCGCCAACCGTCTGCTCCAAATGGAAGCTCCTGTTTCCTCTTCCTTCTTTAAGGAAATCGGCGTCAGCAACGTACACAAACGGCTTCAATATGAATTCGGTGAGCAGTATGGCATTTCAATTCAAAGTGAAAAAGGAAAATTTACGACTATATCAATTTTACTGCCTTTCAGGGAGGAGAATATATGATTAAGCTGATTATTGCCGATGATGAGCCTCTTGTTCAGGCGGGCATAAAGTCAATGATAAGCTGGGAAGATTACAATATCGGTATCGTCGGCACCGCATCCAATGGCGCCGCCGCATACGAGCTGATTTTGGAGCATTCACCGGAAATTGTCATAACCGATATCAAAATGCCGGTTATGAGCGGCTTAGAGCTTGCTAAAAAATGCCATGAGGAAGGGAGAAAACTTCCTCTGTTCATCATTCTTACAAGCTATGAAGAATTTAACTTCGTTAAAGAGGCCTTAACTTATCAGGTTGTAGATTATTTGATCAAACTTGAGTTGACACCTGAAGTACTTCTTGAGACGGTTCAAAAAGCAATTGAGCGCATTCCGGAACAGCAGCACCCACAGACTGCCGCACAACTTCCGGACAATATCTACCTTATCCGGGAACAGTTCTATACCCGTCTTATTTTCAACCTGTTTGAATCGGAAGAACAGTTTACGGCACAGGCTCAGAACCTGAACATTGATTTTTCATATGAATCTTTTGCCATAAGCTATGTAGAAATAAAAAGCGAAAAGCTTGCCCATATGTCAAATGACAAACAGCTCAATCTCTATACAAGCAGCCTTCAGATGGTGAGCGAACTGGTCTCCAAATATATTCCCTGTCATGTGCTTTCTTTGGACACCAGACATTTTTGTGTCATTTTCTTTCTGACGGCAGAAATGGCGGCAGACCACAAGAATCTCATTAGGAATACGCTTAGGCAGGTGTCTGCCATGCTGTTCAATTATTACAGTGTGAATATTCACGCCAGTATAGGTTCTATTGTAAATTCTCCGCTGCAAATGTACGCTTCCTATCAGGATGCCAGACAGACCTTCGCACAGGTCAATGAGGAAACGCCTATCCTCTTCTTAGAGGATATAGCAGAAAACGAACCCTTAAAGAATATATTCAACATTTCACTTTTTAAGGAAGACATTCTGAAAGCCTATGCAGAATATGACGAAACTGCGCTTTATGATACCTTTACTTCTATCATAGACCTTTTTGAGGGACAGAAAGCGAATTATGTACAGGTGTTGGATGCCGCCAGCAATATTCTGTATCTTTCCCTTTCTCTTCTCGGAAACGGTGAACAGCTTGTATCAGATATTTTTCAGGATAAAAGCAACGGCTACCGCTCCCTTTATGAGATGACAAATACGGAACAGATTTTAGAATGGATGAAGTTACTTCGCGACGGTCTGTGCGAAAGCTTTAAAGTACACAACAAAGATTATAAGAACCATATTGTCATGAATGTAAAAAAATATATCAATGAACATATTGAAGAAAAGCTTACCTTAAACAAAGTCGCCGGTAAATTTAATATAAGCCCCAATTACCTAAGCGTTCTTTTTTCCAAGAATAACGATATAGGCTTTTCTGATTATATTAACCAGAGCAAAATCGATGCTGCCAAGAAGATGATGACGGGCGGAGACTACAAAATTTATGAAATCTCCGACAGGCTCGGCTTCGAAAGCGCTTTTTATTTCAGTCGTGTATTTAAAAAGGTGACAGGCATGTCACCAAGAGATTACATTAACCAGAATCCGCAGAACGGAATCTGAGCATAAAATTTGCAGGTCGGGAAAGGAGCAAGGATATTAATATGTTCTACGAAATCGCTGAAAATTATAAGGATACTTTCAGACCATTCTCTCTCTATCCGCCGATTACGGACAGAAACGCCTGGGAGGGACTGGATGAGGAATGGAAAAGTAAGTCTCTGGCTCTCGGCGAGAGCTATTTACATTTCGATTTTCCGTCCTTAACGGCTACCGACTTTATGGATTTCACAAGGAGCGGAAACCGGGTTCGTTACGAAACAAAATGTTTCTCCAAGCGGCATGCCCTGAACGCTCTGGTACTGGCGGAATGTGTGGAAAATAAAGGACGTTTTCTGGATGATATAATCAACGGCATCTTTTCTATATGTGAAGAAAGCGCCTGGCAGCTTCCGCCCCATAACAGCTACATTAGGGATACTCCGCAGCTTCTTTTACCGGACAGCACGGCTCCTGTTCTGGATCTTTTTGCATGCGAAAGCGGCGCAGTTCTTTCCACCGCCTGCTATCTTCTGGAAAGCATTCTCGATGGGGTCAGTCCATTTATTACAAAGCGAATCCGCCATGAACTGGAACAGCGGATTTTCATTCCCTATCTGGAATCCCATTTCTGGTGGATGGGAAACGGAAAAGAACCGATGAACAATTGGACTGTCTGGTGCACACAGAATGTACTGCTATCCGTCTTCTTACAGAATAATGACAAATCTGAAGCCGCAAAAAAAAGTACCGCTGCTTTCAAGTCTGCCGTCCTTCGAAAAGCCTGCCGGAGCATAGACTTCTTTTTAGCGGAATACGGAGAGGATGGCTGCTGTGACGAGGGTGCACAATACTATCGTCATGCCGGACTATGCCTGTTCAACGCTATGGAAATTCTGAATGAGGTAACAAACGACGCTTTCTTAGGTCTATATAAAGAATCAAAAATCAGGAACATTGCAGCCTACATCTACAATGTTCATATTAGTGATAAATATTATGTAAACTTCGCTGACTGTTCTCCTGTCGCAGGACGTTCAGGCGTCAGGGAATTTCTCTTTGCCATGCGTACAGACAACGCAGGTATGGCTACCTTTGCTGCCGCTGATTTTCTTGCAGGAATTCCGGAAACCCTTCTGCTTCCCGATGAAAACAATCTCTACTACCGGCTGCAGAATGCCTTCACAGTCCGGGAAATTAAGACCTATGCAGTCTCATCTCCGGTTTCTGCGGAAACCGCAGCAGATTCTACTCAGACAGACATCACAAGAACTATGTCCGGACCCGATATCTATTATCCCAGCGTCGGTATCTTTCTTGCCAGGGACGATTCTCTTTGTCTTGCAGTCAAAGCAGGCGATAACGGCGACAGCCATAACCACAATGATACCGGAAGCTTTACTGTTTATAAAAAAGGAACTCCATTGATTATTGACGTGGGCGTCGAGAGCTACACAAAGAAAACCTTTTCTCCGCAGCGATATGAAATCTGGACCATGCAGTCCGCATACCATAATCTGCCGACGATAAACGGGTATATGCAAAAAGACGGAGAATCCTACGGTTCGCGAAATGTCAGTTATCAATTGGGTGACGATATGTGCTGTATAGAAATGGATATTGCCGCCGCTTATCCTACAGAAGCCGGACTTATTTCCTATAAGCGGAAAGCGTCACTGATTAAGAGTCGTGAAATCGTAATTAATGATAATTTCGTGCTCCGCGACGGCAATTCCGACAATGTTGTCATAAGCCTGATGACTTACGAAAAGCCGATTATTGCAGGAAACGACGCCGGCAATGTCAATATAAACGAATCGGAATCAGCTGTGCTCACATTCCATATCGGCAGTGCCGGAACACTGTGCTTAAAAGGCGGCCGGCTTGCACGGATAGAGACCATCCCGGTTACCGATGCACGGCTCCGGACGGCATGGGAACACGAAATCTACAGAATTTTAATTGATGTCATTGGCACAGAGCTTAAGATGCGGATTTTCTGATAAAAATTTATCCTTATTTTTTATCAGTCTCTTTCCGCGTCTTTGCCTCTGTCTTTTTGTCGTGCATGCCGTCTATCATCTTCTCGATAAGCATCTTTTTTACATACACGTCAAAGCTCAGCATACAGATAAAACTGAATATCTGTAAAAACTCCCTGCTGTCTTCTGGCGCATCTTTAAAGGTTCCCTCTGAAATACGGAATTTATCTACTACATCCTTTTTCAGGGCTTCTATCTGCTCATCTTCAAGCCCAAATACCGTATCATATATCTTTTCCAAGTCAAAATCTTCTTCCGTGTCAAAGAATTTATCCGTGATTGGTTTGAAAAGCGCCTGAATGTCATTTATGGACAGGATTCCTTTATAATAATATATAAATACGAGAAGCAGAACATGCTCTTTGGAATACTTTTTCTTAACGGGCGGCGGAAGAAGATCATTTTTCGCATAATTATTTATCATTGTCTTGGTCAATATCTTATCTTCGCCGGGATGTCTCGTGGACTTCTTCAATCTGGCTTCCATAAAGGTAGTCACCTGATCCATATACAAATCAATATTAGGAATATCTTCAGACTTAATATATGCAATCCTATTAAGACTCTCCAATATGCTGTTGAGTAAATCTTCCGTACTAATTGTCATTCCTATCAGAACCTTTCTTTATTTACACTGTACTTATATTGCAAAATAACGTATCTCTTTGAAAATCACCTTATATATCACATTATATAGTTTTTATTACTACATGACAAGTCTTAAAATTCAATAGTTTTAGTTGCAATTTTTTCCCGGAATCTTACGTCATGTTCCACAAACAGCATTGTAGGCTGATATTCCAGCAGTAATTTTTCAATCTGCATTCTGGAAAATACATCTATATAGTTTAACGGCTCATCCCATATATAAAGATGCGCGGGAGTAAGCAGGCTTGCTGCAATAAGCACCTTCTTTTTCTGCCCTTCCGAATAAGCCTCCATACTCTTAAAAAACTGTACCCTTTCAAAATCAAGCTGCCTGAGTATGGAATAAAAAAGGCTTTTATCCAGATTATTTTTACTGCAAAACTCAGGGAGTCCGCCTTTTAAGCCTGATGTATCCTGATTGATGTAAGATATCACAAGCCCTGATGCGGTTTCGCAAATCCCGGTTTCCGTAACATCCATAACGATATCTCCATATCCGGCTTTTTGTAAAATCATTTTAATAAGCGTTGATTTTCCGCACCCGTTTTCTCCATGCAAAGCAATTCGTTCGCCCCTATTGACTGATATAGTCAAATTAGTGAAAACGTTCTTTTCCGCTCCTGCATATTTCAGACCGTAATCCCTAATATTTACCAGCGTATTTTTATGATGTTCAAGCTTTATCAGTTTCAAGTCTACGGGTTGCTCCAAGTCTGCCAAAAGTCCTTCCTTTTCTTCTATCTCCCTTCCAATTCTCTTTTCAATCTGCATTACCCATGTCTATTATACACATCTCCGAGCCCACGAGACAGGCAGAAATATCGTATG
>CAMWWS010000099.1 GCA_947178085.1 uncultured Lachnospiraceae bacterium
CCTCAATAGATTCCCCAGCTTCTATCATTCCGGCGCACAGATTATAAACATAGCGGTTGATGCCCATCCGGAACTCTTTAAGAAGCAATAGTTTATCTTCGCAATATGCCACGACTGAAACACCACTGACATGATTCCCCAATTCTTTTTCATCAGCAATCTCATGCCTGCTGACTATCTCATAAACCTTCTCTTTACCCTTTTTATTCAAATATGTCATCTCATAATTTTTTAAATATTTTCCGTCTTTTACCTTTTTAAGATTTAATAACTTCATTACACCGCAAATCCCTTCATTTTTATATTTTAATCTGCTCTGCAAACGACTTATTCATTTTCTTTCTCGTAATTTCCATAAGCCCAAGTCCCGTTATATCTACAACCTGCGCAGGTATGGAATCCTTTTTTAACAGACTTCTCATATAATCAATTAATTGCTCCGTATGTTCCTTCTTCTTCATATTGATGAAATCCACCAGTATAATTCCTGCAAGATTTCTTGCACGCAGGGCTATAGCGATTGCTTCGGCAGCCTCCAGATTGATTTTCAGATACGTTTCTTCCTGATTTTTCCTAGCTTCATACTTTCCGGTGTTTACATCTATAGCTGTCAATGCTTCGGTCTGTTCAATCACAAGATAAGCTCCCGACTTAAGGTATACTTTTTTATCCATCAGCTCCTTTATCCTTGTTTCTATGGAATAAAGTTTATATAATGGCAGCATATCATCTTCGTAATATCGAACTGCTGAAGAATCAAATCTATTATCTGCAAGCAACGTTTCGTATATTTCTTTTTCATCCGTAATAATCTCATCATACTCAGATTGATAGCAGTTTTTGATAAATTTCAGATATTCATTCTCACTCTGATATAAGCAGCTAAAGCATGTTCTTTTATTTCCGATATCAAGAATGTGTTCCATCTGTAAAGCTAAATTTTCTGCTTCACTGACTACAATGGAAGTTTCTTCCACACCGGCGGCATTTGTCCGTACGATTATATCGAAATGCTTCGCGATTTCCTTAAGTGGTTCCAGATTTTTATATTTGTTATGATATTTTTTCCCCAATTTGGATGAAACCTCTACATTTCCCGACAATTCGATTTTTTCAGTTTTCTCATCCTTGCCGTACGCCGTATTTTCATGCCTGTTTTTAACAACCACATAAGAGCCTGGCAAAGACAATCCTGCGGAAACTCCCGCAAGCTTAGACTTAACAGGCTCTTTCACAAGCTGTACTATAAGTTCATCCCCTGCCTTAATGGTACCGTCAGGCTTTCTATTAATCACAATAGCAGTCTTTGCTTCTTCAAGCGGCAAAAACGTAATTTCTCCCTTTTGAATTTCCACAAAAGCTGCTCCGATATTTACAGCTATATTTTTGACTCTGCCTACATAAATATTCCCAATTGAAGATTCGGCGCTTAAATCGCTGCTTTCATCATTCTGTACCTGAATAGCCAGTATGTGATTATCGCATATCAGAATAGAAAACAGCTTATTATATAATTTTAAAATCAGTATTTTTCCTTTTTCATGACCCTTCATGTCATTTCCCCACGGCAGAAAGCGGTATCAGACTCCCGTCTTCGACCTTAGTATAAGTCTCAGTTCTGATGATCTGCCAATTATTTTTTTCAAACTCCGTCTGACAAAACTTACATATTTCTTCCATAACCATTGACGGCTTAATGTTTCCACTGCTGCTTGCATCTAAAAGCATATAAATAGCGGGAAGATTATTTATATCTTTCCCCGGAAGGTTTATTCCTTTTCCTGCTTTCAGTTCAAAAATACCAGGTTTTATATCTATCTCCATTACACTTTTCTTTGTAGTTTTTGTGACCGGAATGCGTTCCTGCGTATGGAAATTCGCAAGTTTACGTTCTATTTCATCAATCGGAAATGCTGCAGTTTGATTACTTTCTTTGCTTTCCATGGAGTATCCGGAATTATAAACAACCAGATATCCGGCTGCAGCTACACTCGCCATTGCATTTTTCACGGTATCCGGCAAAAGCTTTACTGACAAAATTTCCATTCCTTCCACCATGACACGGTTTAAGTCATCTTTTATCTCATCAGTTGAAGTCATGGAATTTACTTCGATATCCAGATATTCTCCCGTACTTTCTATTCCTACTCCAAGCGGCGCTGCAAAAGACATAATCTGATGCGGGCTGAAACCTTCCGAATATCTGATATCAATATCCGCTCTTCTTATCGCTTTTTGAAAAAATCTCATCACGTCAAGATGCCCTATAAACTTCATCACGCCATATTTAGCAAATTGAATTCTTATCTTCATTTTAAAACAATGCTCCTTTTGTCAAAAGCAAACAATTCCACGGGTAAATTAATTCTATTCACGATTTTCCGTGCAGACGCCTCCGCCGAACCTCATCGCACCGCAGCCCTGGCACTGGCTTCTGCAGTTTGGCGATACGCTTCCTTCCATTGCTTTTTTCCACTCCCGCAAAAGAAATTCCTTCGTAACGCCGCAGTCTATGAAATCCCACGGGAAAATCTCATCCTCTTTTCTTTCGCGTATAGTATAAAAATCAGGGTCTACTCCACATTCTTCGAAACAGGATAACCAGATATCGTTATGAAACCATTCGCTCCACGAATCGAACATACAGCCCTTTTCATATGCATTAAAAATCACTTTTGCAAGTTTTCTGTCACCTCTTGCAAGAATTCCTTCAATTACGCTGACGTCGGCTTCATGCCAATTATACTTAATACTCTTCTGATTGAGTTGTTCGGCTATACCCTGCCTGGTCTTATATGCTTTCTCAATAAATTCTTCTTTCGTACACATCCTCGCCCACTGAAACGGCGTAAAAGGCTTGGGAATAAAGAAAGACGTGCTGGCAACAATCTGAACTTTACCGTTAACACGCTTGTCCTTCGGTACGGTATCAAAAAAAACAGCGGCAATTTTGTTGGATAAATCACCTATTCCTAATATATCTTCATCGGTTTCCGTTGGAAGTCCAAGCATAAAATACAATTTAACTCTTGTCCATCCTCCTTCAAATGCAAGCGCTGCACCATCCAGAATGACTTGTTCAGTCAACCCTTTATTAATAACGTCTCTAAGTCTCTGGCTGCCTGCTTCCGGAGCAAAAGTCAGACTGCTCTTTTTTATATCCTGCACTTTACTCATCACGTCAAGCGAAAAAGCATCTATGCGTAATGATGGCAGGGAAATATTGATATGCTTTTTGCCGCATTCCTGAATCAGGAATTGAAGCAGCTCGTCCAATTTGGAATAATCACTGGAACTTAACGAACTTAAAGATATTTCATCATATCCTGTGTTATTCAGCATTTCCACTGCATACTTTTTCAATACATCCACATCCCGTTCTCTGACAGGTCTGTATAACTGCCCAGCCTGACAGAAACGGCAGCCTCTGATACAGCCGCGCTGAATCTCTAAAACTACCCTGTCCTGCGTAACCTGAATAAAAGGAACGACAGGCTTTGTCGGATAATATGTATCTGATACTTCCATCTCAATTTCTTTTAGAATCGAATCCTGCGCCTTATCGTATAGCTTTTTCCGCCCTTTAATAGTACCGTCAGGATTGTATTCTTCTTCATAGAAAGCAGGTACATATATACCGGGAATCTGTGAAGCTTTTTTAAGAAAATCAATACGACTTCCGCCTGCTTTCTTATTCTCTTTATAGACATCTAAGAGTCTGCGGTACTGTGTTTCGCCTTCTCCGATATAGAATAAATCAAAAAAATCCGCAATCGGTTCCGGATTATAGCTGCATGGACCGCCGCCGATTACAATCGGAGATGTTTCGTCCCTGTCTTTTGCAAGTATGGGAATCTGTGACAAATCCAGTATTTGCAAAATATTGGTATAACACATCTCATATTGGAGCGTGATACCAAGAAAATCCATATTTTTCACAGGTTCCTGTGATTCTAACGCAAACAGGGGAATCTGCTTGTCACGCATGATTTTATCCATATCGACCCATGGAGAATATACACGTTCGCACCATACGTCTTCCCATGAATTTAACATACTGTATAAGATCTGAATTCCAAGATGTGACATACCAATCTCGTAAACATCCGGAAAGCACATACAAAAACGGATATCTACTTTATCTTTCTGTTTCATGACGGAATTAACTTCATTTCCTATATAACGGGCAGGCTTTTCTACCTGCATTAATATTTCATCTGATAGCGCCAGTCTTCTTGCCATGTATTGATAATTCCTTTTCCTGATTAATGATATGTTGAGTTAAAATCAAGTAATTCCGTGAGCTGTGGAAGCTCATCTATGTTTTCTGAATCATATAGCTTAAAATAATCTTCGGAAATCATTCCGTAAACATCATTCATGGAATACCCGAAAATTTTATATTGTCCTGCGTCACACAGTAAAAAACCAATAAACAGTATGACAGCCGCCGCCATGCGCAGACCGAATGTGCCGGATACTCCATTCGGTATTTCTTCTGGATACAAACCGTTTCTTTCGTCCATGCCCGCACGCAGAGATTCTTCCATCCTCATGGATTCGCCTTTTCTCAAAATCAAAGGCGTGCTGTCCAATCCGTATAGAAGTCTTTCTCTCTGTCTGATTCTCATTCGGTTATCCATATTTTCCGCCCTGATATACTGCGCTAACTTAAGTTTTTTATCAATCGGCATCTGCCTTTTTAATCTTTGGCTCTGCTCTATTTGGTTTGATTGCATTCTTCTCATTGCCATTCTGCTTTTCCAACATCTATGCTTTTACAGAATTGTATGAGAAACGGTGAGAAAAAAGAACGTCCAAAAACTATCTTTTCGCAAGCTCCGACGTAATTTCCTCCCATGTGACGCCCTTCTCAGCCATAAGAACCATCATATGATATAGGAAATCAGCAATTTCATATTTTATCTCATTCGCATTTGGATTCTTAGCAGCGATGACGATTTCAGTAGCTTCTTCACCCAGCTTTTTAAGAATCTTATCAATTCCTTTATCAAATAGATAATTGGTATAAGATCCATCCTTGGGATGAATTTTTCTGTCCAGAATCACTCCGAATACCTGTTCAAACACCCTTAGCGGATTGCTTTCTTCATACTCTTTACGCATGATTTCGTTAAAGAAACATGAATGAGCACCGGTATGACAGGCTGCCCCGATCTGGGATACTTTAGCTAAAATTGTATCCTTGTCACAGTCAGCCGTCAAAGATTTAACATATTGATAATGCCCGCTCGTCTCACCCTTGACCCATAGTTCATTACGGCTTCTACTGTAATATGTCATTTTTCCGGTCCTTATCGTCGTATTATATGCTTCTTCATTCATATACGCGACCTGCAGCACCTCGTCAGTCTTATAATCCTGTACAACAACCGGTATATGCCCATCAGAGTTTAGCTTAAACTCAGACCATGAAATTCCGGCTTCAAATGTATTCATGGTGATACCATTTGCCTGACACAGTGTTTTAACCGCCAATAACTCTTTCGCATTTTCATTAATGGCATATCCTGAAATGCCGCATATATTTTCTGATGAAAGCAGCTCAATAATCTTATCCAAAGAAACCTCCGGTACCGATACAATCATCGGATATCTTGAAACTGTGACCGCTTCCTTAATGCAGCGTTCTTTTACAAGAATCAGTTTATCCACATAAGCCTCAATCAGTTCTTCATTTTCGGTAATCTCACTGATTTCAGAAATACATACGGCAATCTTATCCTTACCGAATTTCTTAGAAACTTCTTCAGTAATCTCTATATTCCCTGCCTTGGAATAATTAAGCGCCGCCATTTTGCATCCTGCATAAATCAGTTTCTTAATATCTTCCATCCGATGCACGTTACCGGCTCCAATTACAGGAATCTCCGCTTCCGTGCAGATATCCTTGATAATATCCAGAGCTGCCTCATGCTCGGTGTCACCGCCTGACAAATCATATACAATCAATTCATCTGCATTGTTATCGCTATAAAATTTTGCCAGCGCAGCCGGATTAGTATCAATAATTGTATTGTCTGAAAAATCCTTGACTGCATTTCCCTTATATAAATAAATACATGGTATCAATTTTTTGTACATTTAAAATCCCTCTCATCCTGCATAAGTAAAAATTTTATACCAGACTCCCCTTTGTGCTAAGAACATCAACAATCCTTCCATCACGCGTTATTGCCTCATCCAATGCCTTAGAAAATGCCTTGAACATCGCTTCTATCATATGATGCGCATTATTGCCTGAAATCATCTTAATATGTATATTCATTCCCGCACTATAAGAAACTGCATAGAAAAATTCCTTCACAAGCTCTGTATCCAAATCACCGACACGCGCTGTCTTAAAATCACACTCAAATCCAAGATACGGTCTGCCGCATAAATCTACCGCACACAAACACAAAGCATCATCCATAGGTAAAATAAACGAACCATAACGCTTTATTCCTGCCTTGTCTCCAAGAGCTTCCTTTATTGCCTGTCCAAGCACTATGCCTGTATCCTCTACGGTATGATGCCCGTCTACCTCCAAGTCGCCACTGACTGATACGGTCAAATCAAAGAGACCATGCTTGGCAAAGCCTTCCAGCATATGGTCAAAAAATCCGATTCCCGTATCAATCTCACCTTTACCCTTGCCGTCCAATCCAAGCGTCACAATTATATCCGTTTCTTTTGTTTTTCTCTTAACAGAAGCTACTCTTGCCATATAATCACTACTCCTTTCGAAATCTCACGCTGATTGAATTGGCATGCGCAGTAAGTCCTTCATTTGCTGCAAACAGCTCTATATCCTTATGCGCACGTTCCAGCGCTTGCCTTGAATAAGAAATAATACTGGTTTTCTTCATAAAATCGTCTACATTGAGTGGGGAGAAAAATCTTGCCGTTCCGTTAGTGGGCAGAATGTGATTAGGTCCCGCATAATAATCTCCCAGGGGTTCCGAAGAATATTCACCTAAGAAAATCGCTCCGGCATTCTCAATCTTTGTCATAACCTCATAGGGGTTTTTCGTCAGAATTTCAAGGTGCTCGGAAGCAATGGCATTTGCTGCCGAAACTGCAGAATCTATAGAATCTGCAATTAAAATATACCCATAATTATCAAGAGACTTCCTGATAATATCTGCTCTTGATAATTCCTTAAGGAATTCATCTATCTGCGCAGACACAACTTTTGCCAATTCCTCGCTTGTTGTAACCAAAATAGCGCTTGCCAGTTCATCATGCTCAGCCTGCGACAGCAAGTCTGCCGCTACATATCGTGGATTCGCAGTTTCATCGGCAATAACAAGAATTTCGCTCGGTCCGGCGATAGAATCAATACTGACATAACCGAAACATGCCTTTTTAGCCAGCGCTACAAAAATGTTTCCGGGTCCGGTGATTTTATCCACCTTTGGAATGCTTTCCGTTCCGAAAGCCATAGCAGCAATTGCCTGTGCTCCTCCGACTTTATATATTTCATCAACTCCGGCAATTTTTGCAGCAACCAAGGTCCCCGCGGGTACTTTCCCGTCTGCTCCCGCCGGCGTTGTCATAATAATCTTCTTTACTCCCGCAACCTTAGCAGGAATTACATTCATAAGCACACTGCTTGGATAAGCTGCCTTGCCGCCCGGCACATAAACGCCGGATATAGCAATCGGCATGATTCTCTGACCCAGAATAGAACCATCCGGTTTCGTATCAATCCAGCTGTTGCGCAGTTGTCTGCGATGAAAAGCATCAATGTTTGCAGCGCAGCGTTTCATTACTTCTATAAAGTCGGAATCTGTTTTAGCATAGGCCTCTTCAATCTCTTCTTCCGTCACCTTAATATTGTCAGCGTTTATATCCCACTTATCAAATTTCTTCGTATATTCAAAAACAGCCTGATCCTTTCGTTCCCGAATATTTGCAATTATATCGGCAACAACGGATTCATACTGTCCATAGTTATTAGGGCTTCTTTTCAAAAGATTATCTAACAGGTTATTTTGTGTCTCGGCAGTTAATTTTATGATATTCATATGATAATCATATTCCTCCCTTGATTAAAGATTATTTTTCATGTCTGTAATCAGCCTCTTGATTCTTTCAGGCTCCATCTGCATGCTGACCTGATTAACTATCATACGCGCCGACAACGGACAAATTTCTTCAAGTACCTCAAGTCCGTTCTCCTTAAGCGTTGAACCGGTCTCTACAATATCAACTATTACATCCGAAAGCTGTACAATCGGTCCAAGCTCTACAGAACCGTTCAGTTTAATTATATCTACGGTCTGATGTTTTTTGTTATAGAAATAATCCTTGGCTATATTCGGATACTTACTTGCTACACGGATCATTTCATGATGCTTAAGAAGTTCACCTGCGCTCTTTGGTCCACAGATACACATGCGGCATTTCCCATAACCTAAATCCAGTACTTCATATACGTGCCTGTTCTCCTCCATAATCGTGTCCCTGCCAACTACGCCTATATCAGCCGCACCATATTCTACATAAGTCGGTACGTCAGGTCCTTTTGCAAGGAAAAATTTGAGTTTTTTCTCTTCATTTACAAAAATAATCTTTCTGGAATCCTTATCTTTCATTTCCTCACAGGTTATGC
>CAMWWS010000100.1 GCA_947178085.1 uncultured Lachnospiraceae bacterium
TTGTAAAGGTATACACAATCCGGGATGCCGAAGGTAAAGTCTGGAGCAGGGAAGTTTGCGGAGGGCCTCATGCAGAAAACACTGGATGTTTAGGAAAATTCAGGATTATAAAAGAGCAGTCTTCTTCTGCCGGTGTCAGAAGAATTAAGGCAGTGATTGAAAATTTACCATAGCAATAATTTGGTTCTGCAATTGCCGGGTTTGTCAGGTAAAGTGTGTAAATTTTTTATGGCGGTCATATTGACCGCCACACAGTCCACTAAATGGGTAGAACGTCCTATTGAGGTTTGTATTTACATTGTTTGCGTCGGCGCCTGCGCATCGCATAAAGCAATTTCCAGTGCAGGCTGTAAAATCTGTTCATACCGAGCTTCTATATACCGCTTATAAAACGCCTTTTGAAGTTCAGCTATATACGGCACATCATCGATAAATGCGGCTATTTCCGTCATGTTGATTCTCGGAACAATCCTCTTGACTGCCTCGCAGCAGTCCTTGTTTTCTGCTGATTTCAGAAAATCATAGTAGTTGACTTTCTTTCCGTCCTGCCGCAGTGCGGAGGTCGGGAACTGATAGATTCTTGCGTTTAGTATATCCTCGTCCGTCAGAAGGTCATTCATGATTTTCTCATCAGCCTGTGGGAGCAGACAACTTCCGCAGTCGTAAATCGGGGCAATTTCCGCCTCATTTTTTTTATCATCAAACAGGAAACCCCAGTTGCCGTTATGACGGTCAAAGTTTCCGAGCAGTGCGTCAATCACGAACACATTCCAGAAATGCTCCGTCAGTCTTTCGGGCGCAATATACTTCTGCTTTTCTATCGTGTCAAGGACATCGTCAAGTTCTGTCCCGCTGCCTCCTGAATCCGAGTCCAGAATGGTATTCTTGATGGAGCAGAAATCAAACAGCCGCAGGCCGTCCTCCGTAAAATCACGGCAGGCACAGACAAGCTTTGTTTTTGCTCCGACTATAAATGTACCGAGCATGGTTTTCTGCGCCTTTATGCCGAGCATATTGAAAATACTACTTGCGATGTGTTCACTGATGCAGCTATTGGTATAGGATAATTCAGTATAAATATTTTTTCCGCAGATAATTTGCGTGTTCCGGGGTAATCGCGCCATCGTTGATTTCTGCAATATTGATGCTTCCATATAATTCTCCCCATAAACAGTCCATTAAACTGGATTTTTCTTTCAGCCCTTTTTTGTAGGCATCCAGATCGTGCTGGAGATATTCCGGTAGTCCGCATTCGTAGGCTCTCTCCCTGTCCGTCTGCTGTATGCCGTCTTTGGTGAGCAGCTCCATAGAAACTCCCAGTGCCTTTGCCAACTTATATACGGTTTCGGCAGAACATTTTTCAAGCTTTGTTTTTCCGCTACAGATATCGTTCAGCGTAGCATGAGGAATACCTGCCTGAACAGCAAGTCTGTATTTGGTTAAATTCTGCTTTTTCAACAAACTCTCTATAATCATCCGCTCAGCCTCCTTTGCTATTATTATATCGGTGTACCGAAACAACGTCAAGGTCAGCACCGAAATTTACCATAGCAATAATTTGGTTCTGCATTTCCTCGACAGTTTCAATCCTTACCCTGCCGATACTGTTTCTTGCCATTTTAAAATCTACATCCGGAAACAGTTTTTCATAAAAACTATTTGTTTCAGGCGATGCACCCATTAAAGCAATGACAAGAGAATCAGTATCGAACTGTTTTAGCACTTCTCTCAATTCCTTTTCAGGGATTGCAGATAGTTGCTCGAAATCAGTTATACGCTGTGGCTGTATATTGGGTTCTAATATATCATTTATAGTGATATTATATAACTTAGAAATTTTCAATAAAACCTCTAGGTCGGGAATTGTTGTTCCTGTCTCCCATTTTGAAACTGCCTGCCTTGATATGCCTAACCTTTTTGCTAAATCATCCTGCGTGTAATTATGGCTATTACGCAGAAATTGTAAGTATTTTGAAATGATATTAATATTCATGAAAAATCACTCTCCTTTTTGCCATTATAAAGCATATGGCGATAATAATAAAGAATCTGATAAGTGCTAAAATGCAAACGCCGGTTGCATAATTTATAAATTTTTGAAACATATACCTCATGTAACATAATGTGTTACACAGAATCAAGAAAGAGCACATACTGATTGGTTGTTATGATACATTTGATGTGACATAATATATAGTGTGAAAAATAAATTTTTCACACGCAAATTTGTGCTTGGAAGCACAAATTCGCAGGTTGAGAAACAAGCAAGAATATTATGAACGATAAGGAGATAAGATATATGAGCTTAGGAGCAAATATAAGTTTTTTGAGAAAACAGAAAAAATTTACGCAGGAACAATTTGCAGAAAAGATGGGCGTTACGCGCCAGACTATTTCAAGATGGGAGTCTGACGAAGTAATTCCGGAACTTGCAAAACTCATTGAAATAAGCGACCTTTTTGCATGCAAGCTTGATGCGCTTGTGAAGGAAAATCTGTCGGATCAGGGAGAGATTTATTCAGATGTTCTGATTAAAAGAATAGCGCCGTTCAAAATGGCGAGATATGTAATGATTTCTCCCAATCCTGAGAGCGATGTTAATGAATATATGGAGAAATGGGCTGTTAACAGCGGTCTCAAGGCTTCAAATCCGAATGCGAAAATCATAGGATGGGATTTTCCTTTTGTATCACAGGAACAACAGAACAGATTCGGAATGCACGGATATGTGGCGGCTTATGTTTTACCGGAAGGGTTTAGTACGGAATGCCCCGGCGTAGAGTACGCAGAAAATGCAGAGGCCGACTACGCAATGATTACCATTAAAGAGCCTTTTATACGGCCTTTTGAGAGAATTCCCAACGCATATAAGCTCATTATGGAATATCTTCAGGCAAATAATTTCAAAGAGAAACAGCAGGATAACATCATCAGTTGTTTTGAACATGAATATGAAGAGAATGGTATCGTATATATGGATGTTTATATTCATGTTGACGGCGTTACTAAAGTTGATGCCTTTTCACATTTTAATTAATGCGGCTTAAAAAAGAAACAGGGGATTAATAAATGATGGAATTGATAAAAGCCGGTACATCTGATGCATTGGTAATAAATAGTATTTCCAAGCGTGCATTCGATAGTGATATTGAGGTTGGGGCCTCTTCAAAAGGAGGTCCTCCCGGTTATAAGTCTGTAAATTTTCATGTTAAGATGGCAAAGGCGAATCATCTATATAAATTATCAGCAGACGGGCTTATTGTGGGAGGTGCCATTCTTTTCAAGGATGGACCTAAGCTTAATATAGGCAGAATATTTGTAGACCCTGAATATTTCAGAAAAGGGTATGGTATATTTATGATGCAGGAAATTGAAAGAATTTTTTCTGATGCAAAAGAATTATATCTTGATACACCTGTCTGGAACATTCGTACAAATGCTTTTTATCAAAAACTTGGTTATAGCGAGTATAAAAGGGATGATGAGTTCATTTACTATGTTAAAACAACTTTAAGAAAATCTTAATGGAATATACAGACGGTTATAGTAGAATCAGAGTTGTTCATGATTAACATGTAGCTTATATCCATAAATGAGGTAAAACACCATGACAACAAATTATCTGATAAAAGGCGTTCAGACACTTAAATGCGGAGTTTTAGCAGGTATATCGGTTTATCTTATAATTGTTATTCTATTATATATCCTAAAAATACGCAGAGGTATTTCCCGAAAATGTATATTTGAGATGTTGTTTTGCATTTATGTTATCACGCTGTTAAAAATAACAGGAATTTTCTCACTAAACTATAGCTTAAGCGGGCATTTTAGCTATAGTTTAGTGCCTTTTATCAACAGTTCAATCATTCCTGTTTTATTAAACTTTATTCTGTTTGTTCCATATGGTCTTTTACTGCCGATTGTTTTTCGCTCATGCAGATGGAACTGGAAAAAAATTGTGTTTGTCTGTGGTTTCACTTCATTAATAATTGAACTTTTGCAGTTGCTTGGCGGCAGATATGCTGAAATAGACGATTTTCTGATTAATGCATTAGGAGCATTTTCAGGCTTTATAATCTATTCCTGCATAAAGGAACTAAAGAAAAACCGTAAAAGAGCAGCTATATCATTTGCGTCCTTATGCTTTGCTCTCATAATATGTTTTGCCGGAATTTATTGCATAGGGGGCAATGCAAAACAGCTGCCTGACGGACTTAATGCCGTTGAAAATGCTATTGCTGAGGTTAATGTATACTTTAATGGGGAAAAACAAAGTATTAATGCAGATTCTTACATATATCACAGTTTTGCAAGCCAGATTTCCAATTGCGGAGGTCATCTACTGGAAACAGAAAGCATTTCCGAAAATATGATTTGGAATAATGATTGTTTTATTGAAATCATATACTCTTCCCCACAGCAGATTAATTTTGAAAATACTGATGATTTCTCTATTGATAACGCTGACAGAATTTTGTATAACGCCAACCAAAACATTCTATACTGGGGGAATTCCGAATACCAAAGCTGTATGGATTATACTAAAATAGGCGAAGAATTACAGCCACATAAAGAAGAAATATTAAAACAATATGAGCAGCTGCCGGGACTGATTATCAGTTATTTTGAGCAATAATAAATCAAAATACCCTCACATCAACTGCTAATATGACCAAGCCAACCACAGGTTGGCTTGAAGCAATCACTTGGTTCGTTATAAAAAAGTGTGCACTTACCACGCTGAGCGTCATCGCTGGAGGCTACTGCCGCAATTCTGGCAGAAACTGTCGTCCTGACTGATTGCCGCGCCGCAATTGGGACATTTCATGGTATCGGTTCCGCTATTGGTGCCGAGGTCACTGTTAATCAGCTTTATCTCTTCATCATATTTTGCTCCCATCTCTTCCTTCTTCGTTTCCTGTTCTGCTATGTTTCTCTCCAATTCCTGCATTTTATTCCAGAATTCCGACAAATCCGCCTGTGTCTGATCATTGCACCATGTCTCATATGCTGTTGTCCCTGCCTGCAGAAGTACGTTACTGCGTTCCCTCCGTAAACGAGTGATTTCGCCGTTAATCGCACCAAAAACAGACTCCTTACGCAATTCCAGACTTTTAATCTCCTGTTTCAGTTTCCTTTCTCTGTCATCTACCCCAAACATTTTATCAAATAGTGCCATCTTCTTGTCCTCCATTTCTATTTTATGCGTGCCGTCCCTATTTCCTTATCAGCACAAACTCATGCTCCGATATTTTCACTCTTAAGTTATCCCCGAAAAGCTCATACTCCATCGTTATGGAAATCAAGCCCAGCAGACCGGACTGTTCCGCAGACAGGTTCAGTGTGTTTTCATTGAATTCCTTATATTTAAGCGCATCCACGCCGAAAAGATTGTTGGCGTCCGCGACCCGCAGCGTGCCATCCTGTTCAAACGTCAGGGTGAGCGTCTGTTTCTCGTCCGTCCACGTACCGAACAAATCCTCGATGGTATAGTTGTTTTCTATATTGAAATTCTGCAGGCTCCCCACTGCATACATCTGTAGAAACTGCTTATAGGTCTCCATGACATCATCATCAATGTACTTGTTGGTCAGCTTCATGGTAACATTCTTAAGCTTGGGAAAGTCTTTTTCGTCAAACTGTACTTTTTCACCGGAATCCAAAACCTTAAGAACAACACCGCACTCCAGACTTTCCAACACAGGGAAAGAAGCATCCTCGGAATAAGTGATAGTATCCACAAAACCGTCTGCACGCGGGTGCATGGTCAGGGAGCGTAGATTTCCATATTCTCCCTCCAATACAGTGGATGATGTCAGATTAAGTGTAACGTCATCGTGAACCTGCTCCTCTTTCTCTGCCGTAACGCTCTCTTTAGCTGTTGGCTCCCTGTCCGTCCGGGGCGTTTCTTCCCGTCTGCCCAGGAATATACCCGCCACAATCAGGATAAGAAGAACTGCTCCGCCCCCTGCCGCCAGCGTCTTGGGGGAAAATGCATTAAAACGCCAGTCTCTCTGTTTTCCATGACTCTTTGGCTCAGACAAACGATGATGCTGTTCCGCAGGTCTTTGTACAGCGGCACCGCATTTCCCGCAGAATTTTATATTTTCCGGTAATTGACTGCCGCAACTAGTGCAAAACATTTTTAACCTCCTGTGAGTGTATATAAAAACTGCTGCTTAATCGGTTGTTCAACGCCGAATTATACCATACAGATTAGGGCAATCGCTAAAAGTATCAATATCATATTCTGTCTCACTGCCCATCTCTACACGCTCCAGACTTCTACAACTCCTAAATGCATAACCATGTATCCATGTCACGCTGTCCGGTATCTCTACACTTGCCAGACTTTCACAGCTAGCAAATGCATGCATTTTTATCTCTGTCACGCTGTTCGGTATCTCTACACTTGTCAGGTTGCTACACCAACCAAATGTATAATCTGCTATCGTTGTCACACCGTACGGTATCTTTACACTCATCAGACTGCTACACTCATAAAATGCTTGCTCACCTATCACTGTCATGCTGTCTGGTATTTCCACACTCTTCAGACTGCTACAGTCACGAAATGCACCCTTGCCTATCGTTGTCACACCGTACGGTATCTTTACACTTGTCAAGCTACTGCAGCTTTGAAATGCATGAGCTTCTATTGCTGTCACGCTGTCCGATATCTCTACACTCACCAAACTGCTGCAACCACGAAATGCAGAATCACCTATACCTGTCACAGAATATGTTTTCCCCTCATAGCTTACTTTTGAAGGAATAGAAATTGTTTCAACCTCACCAATAATACCGGTAACAAATGCAGTTCCGTCATCAGAATATTCAAACAATAGATTATCTGCGTTCTCTGTCTGCGAATTATCAATGATTTCAGTAGCAGAAGCATCAGTGATTTCAGTAGCAGAAACAGAAGCTGAGTTATCATCATAATATGCGCGCTTAATTCTCACCATCTGCGAAAATCCATAAACCACAATTGCAAAAAGCAGCAAAGCATCCACTATACCGATAATTAGCGCTTTATTTTTTGTTGCGCTGCCCTTTACCTTTTTCTCCTTATCCTTACCAGAAATTCTGACTTCAGCTCCACATTTTGGACAGAACTTCGCTCTTTCCGGTAGTTCGCTGCCGCATTTTAAACAAAACATTTTCTATCTCCTTTGAATGTATATAAAAAACCGCTACTTAATTGGTTGTTCAACGCCGTATGATATTTCCATGCAGATTAGGGCAATCTTCAAATGCAGTATAATTAACATTCGTCTCACTGCCCATCTCTACCCTTTCCAGACTTGTACAAGTAGAAAATGCATCACCCTCTATCTCTGTTACACTGTCTGGTATCTCTACATTCGTCAGACTGCGGCAACCATTAAATGCACCACTACCTATCTTTGTAACACTGTCCGCTATCTCTATACTCGTCAGACTGACACAGCCAGCAAATGCATTACCCCCTATCTCTGTCACACCGTACGGTATCTTTACACTCGTCAGACTAATACACCTCTGAAATGCACATCTCTCTATCTCTGTAACACTGTCCGGTATCTCTATACTCGCCAGACTTT
This sequence comes from uncultured Lachnospiraceae bacterium, assembly GCA_947178085.1. The sequence continues at coordinate 7,587 of CAMWWS010000100.1, forward strand.
CACACCCACTAAATGCAAATTCACCTATCTTTGTCACACCATACGGTATCTCTACACTCTTCAGACTTCTATGACTTATAAATACTTTCTCACCTATCTCTGTCACAGAATATGTTTCTCCCATATAGCTTACTTCTGAAGGAATCGACATTGTTTCACCCCTGTGAATTATACCGATAACAGAAGCAGTGCCATCATCATGACATTCGAACCGAAAATCATCTGCGCTCTCCATCTGCGGTTCTTCAACGATTTCAGTATCAGAAGCAGTGTTAGCACCATAATCTGTGGACTCACGATTATTTACTGCTCTCCCCTTCAGCGATAAGCCATAAAATACAAATAGCAGCAAACAAGCCACCACACCAGCAATAATCACCTTATTTTTATTCCCGCCGCCATTTGCTGTTTTCCCATTATCCTTACCAGCCACTCCGGCTTCAGCCCCGCATTTTGGGCAGAACTGCGCGCTTTCCGGCAGTTCACTGCCGCACTTTGAACAAAACATAACCTCTCCTCCCTGTTATATCATCATGTATGCTCCGTAATTTATCTTTATCCTATTATTTCCTTAACAATCCCTTCCACCATGGATAGCGTCTCCTCATCAACATGACGCGGTTCATCCTCTTTTTCATCCCACAACAAATCAATCGCATTCTGATACAATTCCGAGTTCTTTAGCATGCACTCTACATTGGGGGCTCCCTTAAGATTATCAGGGGCATTGTTATACTTTTCCATCTCAGATTTTCTGTACGGTTGAAACAGTCCTATTAGGTCATGGTTGATAATTTCCCACATTTCCTCTGTTTTTCCTGCCCTCAAGTATTCCTTTGCTTTCTGAATCTTGGGCATTACCACGGCATCCAACATTGCAAGTTCCGTACTTCTCTCCATATTCCTTCTCCTTCGCCTCATCTATTATTTTTGACAAAAATGTGTACTTTTTCGCCA
>CAMWWS010000101.1 GCA_947178085.1 uncultured Lachnospiraceae bacterium
TGCAAGCTCTGCTAACAGTATATCATTCGTTGCCGCTCCAAGCGGCGCTAAAATATTGGTAAATACGGAAATAAGTGTAATTGCATAAACTGTCGAAAACGTAAAGCGCAGACCGAATTTCCAGATGGAAAATAACAAAATTGGAATATTCAGCATAAAAATGAGCGTTCCCGTCTCTACAGGCAGGAATCTGCTTATTATAATGGCAATACCGGTCACACCGCCCGGCGCCATGTTATTCGGATCGATAAACAGGCTGACAGCAGCAGCATAAATAAAAGCCATAACCGTAATAATGATATATTTTTTTATATTATCTCTCTTCATATATTTAGTATTTGATTATATTCCGTTATTATTCACATCCAGCATTTAACAGAATCCATTAATCCACTTTCTAAATACTTGCCCGCACCAGTTCCGGTCTGTATCCGTTCTCTTCAAGCGCTTTGATTATCTGATTTTTATGTTCCGTACCGTAAGCTTCCATCGTAATCCGCAGTTCCACTGCCGCATTTCTGTTAATTGATACGAACTGATTATGTTCAAGCTTAATTACATTTCCACTCTGCTTTGCAATTATATCAGACACTCTTGACAATTCACCCGGCTTATCCGGAAGCAGTACCGATACGGTAAATATTCTGTCGCGCATTACAAGCCCCTGCTGTACAACTGACGACATGGTAATTACATCCATGTTTCCGCCGCTCATAATTGACACAATCTTCTTATTTTTTACTCCCAGATGTTTGAGTGCCGCAACCGTAAGCAATCCTGAATTTTCCACAATCATCTTGTGATTCTCAACCATATCCAGAAACGCCACTACAAGTTCCTCATCTTCTACGGTAACGATATCATCCAGATTTTTGCTGACATAAGGGAAAATTTTACTGCCCGGTGTCTTTACTGCCGTACCGTCTGCAATCGTATTCACGCTGTCAAGTGTAGTAACCTTTCCGGTTTTTACCGATTCCTGCATACAGTTTGCTCCGGCGGGCTCCACTCCGATTACCTTAATCTTTGGATTTAGCAGCTTTGCAAGCGTAGAAACCCCTGCTGCCAGACCGCCTCCGCCGATTGGTACCAGAATATAATCCACTAACGGCAGCTCTTTGATAATTTCCATGGCAATAGTACCCTGTCCGGTAGCTACATCTAAATCGTCAAACGGATGAACAAATGTATATCCTTTTTCCTCCGAAAGCTTATATGCATACTCGCATGCTTCGTCATAAACATCGCCATACAGGACTACTTCGGCACCATAACCTTTAGTTCTGTTGACCTTAATAAGAGGAGTCGTCGTGGGCATTACAATAGTTGCTTTGACCCCATAGCACTTCGCTGCATATGCAACTCCCTGTGCATGATTTCCCGCTGAAGCCGTAATCAGTCCCTTCTGCCTTTCTTCATCTGACAGGGTACTCATTTTATAATATGCGCCTCTTAACTTATATGCTCCAGTAAGCTGCATATTCTCCGGCTTCAAATACACCTTGTTCCCTGTCTGTGCACTGAAATAATCGCTGTACACCAGTTTCGTCTCCTGTGTAACCTTTTTGACAACCTCGCAGGCTTCTTCAAATTTTTCTAATGATAATTCCATAATTCCGTTACCTTCTCCCTTTACTCTGTAACAAACAGCGCATTAACAAACTGCTCTGCATCAAATTTCTGTAAATCCTCAATCGTTTCCCCGACGCCTATATACTTCACCGGAATCTTCAGTTCTGACTGAATCGCTACAGCGATTCCTCCCTTAGCTGTTCCATCCATCTTGGTCAGTATTATTCCGGTCAGCTCTGTCACTTCTCCAAACTCCTTCGCCTGCTGTAATGCATTCTGCCCTGTCGAAGCATCCAATACTACCAGATTTTCCCTATGAACACCCGGGAACTCCTTATCAATGATACGATTGATTTTTTTCAGCTCTTCCATCAGATTTTTCTTGTTGTGAAGGCGTCCTGCCGTATCACACAGCAGTACGTCAGCATTTCTTGCCCTTGCCGCCGTCACAGCGTCAAAAACGACACTCGCCGGATCCGAGCCTTCGTTACCGCCTATTATGTCCACCCCGGCCCTATTCGCCCACTCGGTTAACTGCTCGCCTGCCGCGGCACGGAAAGTATCAGCAGCCGCAAGTAATACTTTTCTTCCCTGTTCTTTTAACTTACCTGCGAGTTTTCCGATAGAAGTAGTCTTTCCGACGCCGTTGACCCCAATAACAAGTATTACAGACTGCTTATGCTCAAATTCATAGGCAGTTTCCCCTACCTGCATCTGTTCCTTGATATTCTTAATCAGGAATTCCTTACATTCATTCGGTTCTTTAATATGGTTTTCCTTTACCTGAGCACGAAGTTTCTCTAAAATCTCCTCGGTAGCATTCACCCCGATATCGCCCATAATCAGAATTTCTTCCAGTTCTTCATAGAAATCCTCATCTATATACGAAAAACCATTGAACACAGCGTCAATTCCATGTACAATATTATTCCTTGTCTTTGCCAATCCGTCTTTTAATCTGGTAAAAAAACCTTTTTTCTCTTCACTCATTAATCATCCAATTCCTTATCAATCAAATTTACACTTACCAACGTAGAAACACCTTTTTCCTGCATCGTAATACCATACAGTCTGTCAGCCTTCTCCATAGTTCCGCGCCTATGGGTAATGACGATGAACTGAGTATTCTTCGTCAGCTTATGTAGATATTTTGCAAACCGCGCGACATTATTCTCGTCCAATGCCGCCTCAATCTCATCAAGAAGACAGAACGGCGACGGTTTCAGATTCTGTATAGCAAACAGAAGACAAATAGCAGTAAGCGACTTCTCACCACCGGACATCTGCATCATATTTACCAGCTTCTTTCCGGGCGGCTGTGCAATAATACGGATTCCTGCCTCTAAGACATCTTCATCTTCTATAAGCTCCAAAGTACCCCGGCCTCCTCCGAACAATTCTTTGAATACCTTATCAAATTCCTTATTTATTTCAGCGAATTTCTCAGTAAACTGCCTGCGCATGGAGGTATCCAGTTCTTCTATGATACCCAGCAGAGTCTGCTCCGCTTCTACCAAATCGTCATGCTGTGTCTTTAAGAAAGTATATCTTTCCATAAGGTTCTTGTAATCCTCAATGGCATTGACATTGACATCTCCCAGTTTTCGGATTTCGTCCTTTAATCTGGAAATATCTTTCTTCATTGCTGATAAATCCGTCATTTCTTCATCTCGCATAGCGGAGGCATCTGAAAGTGTAATTTCATATTCTTCCCACATATAGTTTATCTGAGCCTCAATGGATTCTTCCATTTTTTCCTTCTGGCCGTTCAGACGATACACCTCTTTATCCAGAGAATTCATCTGCTGGGAAAGTGTTTCCCTTTCGGTAAAGAAATTCTTCTGTTTAGCCGAGAGTTCTTCCTTAGAAGCAATATCCTCTTTAAGCTTTGTCTCAGTTTCTGACTGTGTTGTATGCGAAGCGAGAATAGTTTTCTCTAACTCTACAATGTTCTGTTTTCTGCGTTCTACCTCTTCTTTGCCGAGTTTAAGTCCATCCTGCACTTCTTTGAGCTCAAGTTCATAACGCTCAACCTCTCCCAGAATACGGTCAACATTCTGCTTATGGAACTCTGCCTTCTGTCGCATCTTCTCAACTTCTACATCCCACTCGGATACCTTCGCATTCTGCTCGGACTCTTTTACGCGCTGCTCTTCCAACTGGCTCTGGTATACTGCAATACGGGCTTCCATATCCTTCTCTAACTGTTCGGAAGCTTCCAGTTCTTTAGTAATATCACCTTTGCTGCCCTGAATCTCCTGCAGTTGGTTATCCATTTCCGTCTCTTCTGCCTGCAGTTCGCCAAAGCCCTCTGCCACTTCATCCTTACGTTCATTTGCCTGAATCACATTCAGTCTCGCCGTATTCTGCTCAATGAATTTACGCTGCAGCTGTCCCTTGATATCTTCTATTTCAAGACGCAGTTTATTTCTCTTATTTTTTGTAGCTTCTATATCTTCTAAAAGCCTGTCTATTTCTACAACATATTGCTTAACCTTTTTTTCTAATTCCTCCATCTCACGGCGACGCCCTAAAAGATTACTGTTATTCTTGAATGTACCACCGCTTATAGCGCCTCCCGGAACAAGCAGTTCGCCCTCTGTAGTTACCATACGTATGCTGTAATGGAATTTCCCCGCAATCCTTACTGCATTATCCATATTATCAACTACAACTATGCGTCCAAGCATTGATTTGGCAACATTTTGGTATTTTTTATCTATCTTTACCAATTCATCCGCCATACCGATAACGCCTTTTTCATTAAGAACCTGCTTATTATTAAACTCCTGCGGATTCGTAATGCTGGTAAGCGGCAGGAATGTAGCACGTCCCGCCTTGGTACGCTTCAAATACGTAATCATACTCTTAGCAGTTTCTTCATCTTCCGTAACGATATTCTGAATATTACCGCCGAGCGCTGTCTCAATTGCCGTTTCATATTTCGCATCTACCTGAATGATATCCGCTACTACGCCGATGATACCCTTATGCTCATGTTTCTGCTCCATAACGGCCTTTACGGCGCCGCCATAACCTTCATAACGCTCCGTCAGATTGGAAAGTGCCTCAAGCTTGGACTTTTCCTGATGATAGGAAACCTGAGTATCACGCAGCTTCTGATCCTTATCTGCCAGTTCTTCCCTCATTCCTGCCAGCTTTTCTTCCAAAGTCTCCTGATTATCCTGCAATTCCTGAATAGCATTGCTTACCTTCTCAAATTCTTCTTCCAGATTTTTGATTGTTTCAGTCTGTGCTGCCTCATCCGACTTAGCACGCAGTATTCGGGAATTCAATTCCGACTTCCGGATTTGAATCTGCTCTAACATTGTATCAAAACGTTCCATTTTGGACTTAATGGTAGCCCTGTTATTCAGAGCGTCAAAAATTGTATTCTTATCAGATTCAATCTGTCCGTTAATCTCATCTATCTTATTTTGTACGCTCTCTAAAAGCTCCCTGGCTTCCTCACGCGCTTTCTGCAACACATCAAGCTTTTCATCTATTTCATTCTTTTCTTTAAGGATTCCTTCCTTTTCCTGCTCTCTCTCATTAATTGCCGACTGAATAGTATCGATTCGGGTAAGTAAATGCTCTTCATTACCTTGGGCAGAATTAATCTGCTCCTTTAGCACATTTATCTCGCCTTCCAGTTTTGAACGCATAACGCCCGTATCCGTAAGCGAAGCCCTTGCCGCCTCGATTTCCTGATCCAGAATTTCCAGCCTTGACTCTATCTGCTCATATTCTTCTTTGATACTTTCATATTTTTGGGTTGTTTCCGCTAAATCACCGTTTGCAATATTCAATTTCTCCTCAACTGCATCCAACTGGCTTTTAACTTTAACATTTTCCACCAGAAAAGCATTGACATCAAGAGTTTTTAATTCTTCTTTTTTCCGCAGATATATTCTTGCTTTTTCAGACTGTTTTCCAAGAGGTTCTATCTGCTTCTCAAGTTCTGCCAGAATATCATTTACCCGGCCGAGGTTCTGTTTCTCATCTTCCAGTTTCTTCTGCGCCGCATATTTTCTCCGTTTAAATTTAACAATACCCGCTGCTTCATCAAAAAGCTCACGGCGTTCCTCAGGTTTACCGCTGAGGATTTTATCAATCTGTCCCTGACCGATAATAGAATAACCTTCTTTACCGATACCTGTATCATAAAAAAGCTCATTAACATCCTTTAAACGACACATAGTTCCGTTTATCATGTACTCGCTTTCGCCTGAACGGTACAATCTTCTTGAGACCGTAACCTCATCATAGTCAATGGCAAGCTGATGGTCAGAGTTATCCAGTGTAATAGCTACATATGCATATCCCAGAGCCTTTCGCATCTCCGTACCCGAGAAAATGACATCCTGCATGGAAGCACCACGTAACTGCTTAATACGCTGTTCACCAAGTACCCATCTTACCGCATCAGCAACATTACTCTTTCCGCTTCCGTTCGGACCAACGATACCTGTTATACCATTATGAAACTGAAATGTAATTTTATTTGCAAAAGATTTAAAACCCTGTACTTCAATACTCTTTAGATACATATATACCTCGCATATATACTTATTTCTCTATTCGAAAAATTTGCGTCATTATTTAAGCATTTTAAGTGCTTCATAGGCCGCATTCTGCTCTGCTGACTTTTTGGTTCTTCCCGAACCCGTGCCAATCTTTTTTTCATCTATTCTGGCTTCTACAATGAACTTTTTATCATGGTCCGGACCTTCCTCACTGACAAGTTCATAATGAAGGATTCCTCTGTTTTCACGCTGAACATACTCCTGCAGCGTCGTCTTGGAATCATAGAACAACTGTTTATGCGTAAGATCCGAAAGAACAAATTTATGAATCAGGGATTTTGCCTGCTCCATTCCTCCGTCTAAGTATACTGCTCCTATAATCGCTTCCATCACATCAGAGATTATGGAGTCCTTGTTTCTGCCTCCTGTCATCTCTTCGCCTTTGCCAAGCTGTATATATTCTTCCAGCCCAAACGTTCTTGCACAATATGCAAGAGCCGATTCACATACCATAGATGCCCTCAGCTTGGTAAGCTCTCCCTCAGACATTGACAAATTACCATGAAACAGAAACTCGCTGGAAACTAACTCCAATACGGCATCTCCCAGAAATTCAAGCCGTTCATAGTCACCATATTTATTGATTTTCTGCTCATTGGCAAAAGAGCTGTGCGTTAATGCCTGCTTAAGCAGAAGCTTGTCCTCGAAAGAATATTCTATTATATTTTCCAGTTCTTCTATAGATATCTGTCTCATCTGCTTCCAGCTTTCCAAACACAACAAAAAACAACGGATGCCACGCTTCGCGAGTCATCCTTATGTTAACAAAAACGCAAACTCAGCAGTCTGCGTCTTTTATCACAACTGCCCAAACAGCTTTTCCTACATTGCTGAATCAATGGCATCCTTAATTAAGTTTACTGCCTCGCCTACCATTGTAATATTCTCGATTTTTTCTTCAGGTATTTCCAAATCAAATTCTTCTTCAATACCCATCACAATCTGATAAATATCTAAAGAATCCGCGCCCAAATCCTCCATAAAAGTTGTTTCCATTGTAATTTCTTTTGGGTCCACGTTTAAAATATCCGCAATGATTTGTTTCAGTTTTTCGAATTCCATAATAAAAGCCAACCTTCCTTAATCCTGTACGGTAATTTTCTCTTTAATTTTTTCATTGATTTTCTGTTCTTTAAAAGTAACGCACTGTAAAATAGAATTTTTTATCTCAACCGATTTGGAGCTTCCGTGCGTTTTAACAACCAATCCGTTTAATCCTAGCATCGGCGCACCGCCATACTGCTCTAAATCAAAAGCTTTAAGCGTCTTTTTTAAAGCCGGTTTTACTAAAAGCGCTCCTATCTTGCTGCGCAGGGTAGTCATCATTCCCGCTTTTACCTTATTGATAAGAACCGCACCGACGCCTTCATATGTTTTCAGTATTACATTTCCTACAAACGCTTCGCATACAACTACATCAGCCATACCGGCCGGAATGTCCCTGGCTTCAATATTTCCGATGAAATTTATGTCCGGACAATTCTTAAGCAGCGGGAAAGTTTCTTTTACAAGCGCATTACCCTTATCCTCTTCCGCACCGATATTGACAATCGCTACCTTAGGATTTTTTACTCCCATAACGCTTTCCATATAGATTGAGCCCATCTTGGCAAACTGCACCAGATGAGAAGGTCTTGCATCAACATTCGCACCGCAGTCGATAAGCAGTGAACAGCCATTTTCCGTAGGAATAAGCGGAGCAAGCGGCGGTCTCTCCACACCTTTGATACGCCCCACAATAATCTGACCTCCGACCAACGTCGCACCGGTACTGCCCGCCGACACGTACGCATCACAGGTTCCATCCTTGACCAGATACAGCGCCTTAACTAAAGAAGACTCCTTTTTCTTACGAATAGCCATAACAGGAGGTTCCGCTGTTTCGATAATCTCATCCGCATGAACGATCGTAAGCTGCTCTTCCGAATATGTGTATCCGGCAAGCTCCGTTTTTATTGCATCTTCTTTTCCGACAAGATAAACTTTTACTTTCTTATTTTCATTAATCGCTTCTACGGCGCCCTTTACAATTTCTTTAGGGGCATTATCGCCGCCCATTGCATCCACAGCTACATTTACATACTCGCTCATGTTTATAACCGTGCTCCTTCCTCAATCCGCAGATTGCCATTCTCTTAAGCATCTTATACTAATATACTAGACCGCAATATAAAAATCAAGTTTTTAAACAAAAAAAGTCCCCATCAGACCTATCTGGTGGGGAAATGGATTAATCAACTGCAATGATTTCTTTTTTGTTGTATGTGCCGCATTTCTTACATACTCTGTGAGGCACCATTAATG
>CAMWWS010000102.1 GCA_947178085.1 uncultured Lachnospiraceae bacterium
ACCTTATACTCTATTAACATGTAATCCATCTCTTCTTTTTCTTACAGGTACAGGAAGACTTGGAATCAATCGCTTCTTCTTTTTCATTTTCTTCTTTTTTAGCATCAAGTTTACATAATTTCCCAACATCTCCGCCTACCGGATTGTTGTTTCCGTTATTACTCCAATTATTACTAAAGAGGCTTACATTTACCCCATGCGTCAGCGGCGCATTCAACAGACCGATTGTAATTCCTGCAAGCAGCAGTATAATACCTATAAGCCAGCATTCCTTTTTGCCTATCGTAATCTCACCCTGAAATAGTTTTTCAGCAGATTTTTTAATTTCCGCCATTGTTTTTTTCACAACCGCTATAGTCGCTACCATAATATAGTCTCTCCTTTCAATCCGCTCCATTTGCCAAAAGAGTGTCTTCTATTATATTTGCACCATGAGCTATAAGCTTCCTGCATGGACGGGATGCATAAAATTCCGGCGTTCTTACCGAAGGCTTTGCGCTTTCTTCCATTCCCTCTATTCCGAGAAGCTCCCTGCATATAATGGTTCCATGCTGCTTCTTAAACTCAGTGCTCATCAGACGGACAAGACCGTAAATATGTGCTTTTGCCTCCTCATCCTCAGGGTCGGCATTACCTTCTTTCAATCCCGCAAGCATCGCCATCGACGAAACCACACCGCAGACTTCCCTCATACGCCCGACTCCGGCTCCCATTGCACTCGACATTTTCAACGCAGTCTGTTTATCCATGCCAAATAAATCGGCGTATGCTGCAAAAACCGATTGGGCACAGTTATATCCGCTTTCAAACAGCCTGACGGCATTTTGCACGCGCGGTCTGTTCATCTGCTGTTTCTCTTCCGCATCATTCTTTATTTCATTCCCGATTTCATTTTCGATATTATGCATTTCTGCCACAGCATTTCTTATATTTCTTTCCGCTTCCGCACGGACACGGGTCATTAGGATATACCTTAGGCTCCTTGCGAATCGTCGTGGAATCTTTCTGCTCTTTATAAAGAGCCTTTCTGGTATCTTCATCAAAGATATCGTTCCACTCTTCCAGATTATATAACCAGTCAGCCTCTGCTGCTACCATATTCTTATAAAGCAGCTCTTTTTCAAAACCAAGATTTACCTCGGTGTCCTCTTCCATTTCTTCAATCGGATTAGGATTTTTCAAGCTGTCATTGATACCGTCCAAGAATCCGGTCATCGTCAAGATATCTACATCAAATTTTTCAGCCAGCTCTTTTACTGTTCCTTTTACCACTTTATCCGGATCTTTCAAAAGCTGCGCATAGATTTCTTTCTCTTTTCCAAAATAATCAGTCCATATTTTCTGTAAAGTTGCCCTGTCGATTGTTTCAGAATAGGCTTTTTCACGCCATTGATCTAATAATGTCATCTTAATTTCCACCTTTTATCCTATAATTGATAGGGAGTTACGAAAATCAGTTTTTCATAAACGCCCAAGTATATAATTGGTACTACGTTAGTATATAACATTTTGAGAAAAAAGTAAAATTATATATAAATCTTTTTCAATAATCTCAATTTTTAATCACAAATCTCAATCTCAATGAATAAACTAGCACAACCGGGTAATAATTATATTAGTCAAAAGATAATGAAATACTTATCCTCCCCTAAAAGAAAACCCTCAGGGCTGCGAAGGCGCAGGCTGGGGGTTTTCGCCTGTAAACACTATATTTATTCTTCCACTCCAAATGTCCGATATAACCACGCTCTGCTGTCCACCAGCATATGTAAAATCCTGATAATTATTACCACATCGTCCGCTACTACATAATAAATTTTATAATTCTTATAATAATCCATACGAACGCCCAGATTCGCTAACACTGAGTCATCATCTAAGTCATTACGCTCCGGAAAGCTCTGTAGCTTGTTTATCTGTTTACGAATACCTCGTACTGTATTGACAGCGGCAGGAGGATTTTTTAAATCAAAAGCAATATAGTCAGCAACAAATTCCAAATCCTGCTCTGCCAAATCAGATATTTCAATTTTATACTTTTGCATTCGTGTACTTTTTCTCCAATCTGTCACAAACTGTGTTGAAATCTTTTGTCTTTCCTTCTTTAGCCTGCCTTAACCCATCCATCACACTCTGTCTTACTTCTATCTGCTGTTGTTCCAAGGTCTCCGCATAAATTTTCTTAACTGAAACTTCCATACGATTTACCTCCATCAAAAAATAAATTTTCCGAATCTGCTTCACTACTATTATATCCACTTTTTAATTTATCCACAACCTTCTTTTATCATTGACAAAACAATAAATCTCATTATTATATTATTTAAAAGAAATGGGTTCTTTTACTGAGTAAGGTCATCTGACTGGAAAAGGTTGCTCGTTTCTTTTTTTATTTCCATTATGTCATACAGATAAATCTTATCGTCTTTTGCGTGTCTCATAAGCATCAAAACATGAAATACATTTATAAAAATACCCCATGCACTACTATCAGTACATGGGATATCCCATCCTTCCTACACAAACAACGTACAGCCCTGAAGCTTAAACTGTTCAATTTTCCTGTCAATATCCTCAACGGTTATATCCAGCTTTTCTGCCAGGCAGCTTTTGCAGAAAAACTCTTTGCTGCCACGGTTAATGAATTTCTTGTGAGCACCGATATCGTTATAAGTAAGCTGCCTGCCGCACTGCATACAGCCACTCATCACAAATCGACCAACTTTCCGCGAAATACTGCACAGTCGTATGGCGCCAGTTCACGAATAATTGTAGCGTTCTTCACCCTGCTCACTTCCTTACTCCACAATTCCGTAAGTTCGAGTGTCTTCCCTGTACTGAACGGCAGACCTATTTCATCCAGATTAAACCTTGCGTCAGCTTTTTCCTCACTTAAGTTGAACATTCCGATAGCAACGTCGCCATTATCAAGCTGCTTAGCATACAGAAGAAGGTCCTCTCCCGACCATGTACCCACTAACTTCATCGGCTGGCGGCATGCAGTATCCTGATTTATCCGTATTATTTCCTCGTTGCAAAGAATATCCATTGTCTCTTTGTTCATGTTTCTGACATCACAGCCAATCATCAGCGGTGAGCCCATAAATGCCCAGATGGAAAAATGTGTTTTATACTGTATGTCGTTGCAGCCCTTCAAGCCTACATTTCCTTTTCCGTACATTCCCACAACCAGCATATCCATATCATTAAAGCAGCCCACGCCATTATACGGATGAAGTCTCTCCTGCTGCTTTGCCAGACTCTTTATGGATTCCCACGTATCAAAAATATCGCCAGTGGAACGCCACGCAGACGCTCCTGTGCTCTTAATCCATTCATGGGTCTCGTCAGCTCCCCATGAACAGGCGCTGAAAAGAATATCCCTTCCGCAGTTCTGCAGTGCAAGGCCCATACGTTGATATAAATACTTACCATGTATAATGGGGCTGTGATAGCAGTAATCATACTTCAAAAAGTCCACTCCCCACTCAGCAAAAGTTTTTGCATCTATAAACTCATGCTCAAAACTGCCTGGATATGCTGCACAGGTCAGATTGCCGGCACATGAATACATACCGAATTTAAGTCCTTTTGAGTGTACATAATCCGCTACCGCTTTCATACCGTTAGGGAATTTCTCAGGGTCAGGCACCAGACGCTCATTTTCATCCCTTTCCCTAAGCGACCAGCAATCATCAATTACCAGATACTCATATCCTTTTTCCGGCAGACCGTTTGCTGCCATTGCGTCCGCCGTTTCAAAAATAAGCTTTTCATTAATCTTATCACCAAAAGTATTCCATGAGTTCCACCCCATAGGTGGCGTTAATTTAACCATAATAATATCCTCCATTCTGTCGCTGATGCCGACGAGTTGCTTGCAATCTGCCACATATTCCTACTTCACAAACTTCCATGCTTCAATTTCATAATTCTCTCCGGAAAAGATGAAATACAGGTCGTGTACGCCTTCTGCACTGTCTGAAAGCTGCGCGCTATACTCACTGAATTCCGTACCTTCCGATATATTTTCTATAGGGAAATATCCCAGTACCTTACCATTCAAACCATCAATACGAATCTGAACCGCGCCTGAAGCCTTATTACCCTGCTTATTTCTTACGGTCATGCACAAAGATGCAGGCGTCGTGCTTCCGAAATCCACTCCCTGTACCTTGATAAAGTCGCCGCTCTGGATATCTCCAAGCGCCATATTTCCGCTGCCGCATTCTTTACTGACACTGTCTGCCGCAACCGTATTCACGCCTCCCATTACGGCAAAAGATGCTGCCCTGTTTATTTCATAGGCATCCACATACTTTAACTGCTCCCTGCCATTTAACGTCTGCTTAATCAATCCAATCGTACCGTCATCCTGCATGGTAAAGGTATCGATATGCGTGCAGCGGTATCCCTTTTCCACACCCATTGACTTCTCCAACACTCTTGTATGATAAGTTATATACCACTGTCCACGGAAAGAGAAAACGCAATGATGGTTATTTCCGCCCAGACCGAATGCGCTTCCCGGATTTTTTAATATCCTTTCCTTATAGGTAAAAGGTCCCATAGGGCTGTCGCTTTCCATACAGATAATCTCACCGCTGTCAAAGCCGTATTTTTCTTTTCCTTCTTCACCTACCTGAAAATTAGAGCAGTAGGTATAATAATATTTGTCCCCGAATTTATGGATGCCGGAATCTTCAAACAAATATGGAGGATTGATTCTCTGCGGATCACCGACAATGCTGATCATGTCTTCTCCAAGCTCCACTACTCTTGCGGTTCCGGGATCATCCGCTTTTCCTTCAGGAACGCCGCCTCCAAAATACAGATAAGCCTTTCCGTCATCATCCATCAATACTGCCGGATCAAACAGCCAGAGCACATCCGCACACTCCGGCGTCTCTCTGCTAATCAGCGGTCCGCCCAGCGGATCTTCAAAAGGTCCCGTCGGGCTGTCTGACTGCAGCACACCGATTCCTCTGCCCGAATCCGCAAAATACAGGAAAAACTTCGGTTTTCCATCAATCTCTTTCCATGCCGCTGCCGGTGCCCATGAATTATCAGCCCATTTTGCCGCACCCTGTTTACCCGCTGCCTTAATGGAGCCATGGTCGGTAAAATTAACCATATCGTCCGTGGAAATAACATTAATCTCCTTGATTCTTCCGTAAGTATTTTCCTTCACTTCGCCGGTGGCTTCATGCTCATATGCGTCCGCTGTCATATAAATATACACCCGGTCATCATATACAAGTGCATATGGGTCTGCGCCAAAACGCTGTGTCATCAGCGGGTTGGTATCATTAAGCCCTTTATAATTTTCTGCAATTTCTAATCCGTCAAAATAATCCATATACTTCTCCTGTTCCGACTGGGAATCCGTCGTCTGCACAGCATCTGTCTGCATTTCAGCTGTATTCCCGTCCTCTGTATTTGAAGATTCTTCATTCTGAACCATGCCAGAATCAGCTTCCTGACCGCTTTGATTTTCAGCCGCATTACTTCCACATGCACACAATAAAGCTGAAGCTCCTACCACCAGAAAAACTTTTCCTAAATACGTTAATTTTCTTTTTTTCATACTTATTTCATCCTATTAATTCCATACTACCAAATCCGGTAATTACCGCTCAAAGCCAGAAATGCAAAGAAGTACAGGCAGTTATCATAATATCTTCTTTCCCCTGTTCTAAGCGGAAGCTTCCAGAAACATTCCACCCATTCCTTTGTATAAGCGTTAAACGCTGCGTTACACGCTGCGAGCGAAGCCTGCGCGATTGTCGCTGTGATTGCTACAGGGTGCAGCGGCGTCTCTTCGGCTATTTTTCCATCAATCTCATATACATGGTAAGAATCTTTTCGCATATCAGAAATCAAATATTCCTGAATACGGTCGGCAGCTGCCCTTTGTCCATTGTCCTCTCCGAACCACTCATAATCCAATCCTATATTAGCCACTGTTCTGTATGAATCACTGAAGAACCAGTCATGTCTGTCGTCTGTCCAAGGCAGTTTCCTGCTCATGGGCGTACCGTCAAATTCCGCATACTCCGCACAGAAGCCGGTCACGGGATGACAGGCTTTCGCCAGATATTCCCTGCTGGATTTCGCTGCCTGCTTCCAGAATTCTCTGTCTTCTTCTTTCGCCCATAGCGCAAATAATTCATAAAAATGCGGCAGATGATAAGAGGGATCTGTAAAATCTGAACCCGGCACAAAAAGTATCTGATGATTCTCACGATTCCACATCGCGCATCCCGGCCTGCCATTCTGACCCTTATGAATACAGGCATCAAGAAGTATTTCCGCTTCTTTGGAGTATTCGAAGATTCCTTCCCCGTCTCCCCATCTATGGGAAGCAAAGAACAATGACATCGCGAAAAATTCTTCACCGTCCGGCGCCGGACCATCAGCATTTTTACTTCCGTCTGTGGCGCAGGACCATGCAAAATAGCCTTCATTATCTCCCTTATCCATCCACATATATGTCTTTGCCCATTTCCACAGTCTGTCAAATTCTTCCTTCATGTCAAGCTGTACGCAGATCATCATGCCATAGCTCATACCCTCTGTTCTGGCGTCATTATTGCCAGTATCAACTATGTATGCCATGTCGTCTCCCACAGGATAGTAAAGCTTCTCTCCTTCTTTTTGGAAAAAAGTATACTTAATCTCCTCCAGCCTTTGCTTAATCTGTTCGTCGCTTACGCCGATTTCAGCAAATACATTTCGATAGCTTTTTTTCTCAGCCATAATAATATCTCCCTTTACTCTTTACGTTTAATCTTAAAATAAATCTGATATGGTTCAAATCCGATTTCATTCAGCTTCATAAAGCTTATGCCGGGATCCTGATTCTCAGTCCGGTAGAAAGTCCTGAATTCTCCCCACTGCCTTTCCGTATCGGCTGAAAGCTCATCCACAGGCTCACCGCTTTCCAGTTTCAGTAGCCTCTCCTGCTCTGTAATTCCTGCCAGTACATCAGGTCCATAACGGAACGCACCCATATCGGCATCATCCGGCAGCGGAATAAACTTAAGTCCTATAGGCAGAAGAAGTATTATCCTATCGCCGTCGCTCCATGTTCTCTCACAGGAAACAAAGCTGTCTGTGCAGTCTGTCTGCGTTGTAAGCTCATCATTTATATATACGCTCGCTTTACCGTTTATCCAGTCCGGAATGCGTAAGTTTATGCTGCAATCCGTATTTTCTTTCATATGCAGTGTAAAAACATACTTTCTGAAATCCGGTTTATTTGCGTATGTGCTTGTAATATCGTTTACTGTCTGATGCACACTGTTTTCCGAAGAATTCATCAGGCTGCCGTTCATGTAATCCTGCCTCTGTACAATCTTTATTTCATGACCGTTTATATCAAAGTCCGCATCGGAATCAACATACATTGTCACATAGAGGTTCTTTTCATTTTTATAATAAATTCTACGGTTCCACGCTGCATTTGCCTGAACCATGGTTCCGTGGCAGCAGAAAAAGCTGTCCATTTCTCCCGCCCAGTCCTTCCTGCTCGCGGCTTTCATAGGTAAAAAATAGGTAAGCAGTCCGCTTCCCAGACTTCCTTTCCATGAAAGTCCCTGCCAGTAGGTCTGCGCCATAATTCCATTACGCGCATTATACTCTATGTAGTGCATATATTCAGGATTCTTAGTGTGCCTGAAAAGAAACTCCGCTAAACGGCACATATTATATACAGTACAATGCTCCTGATTTTTGTCACCCAGTCTTGCCTTCAGCTTTTTCATCGGAGTCCATACTTCACCCTGAGTCTGTCCTCCGGTTACAAAAGCACCTCTGTCTGTTACCGCGCACTTCCAATAACATTCTACAATTCTAAGCCACTTCCTATCTCCGGTCACTTCATACGCTCTTGCACATCCCAGTGCTTCCGGTATCGTAGTGTTGGCATGCATATTAGTAAGAACATCTTTTCCTTCCAAAAGAGGCTCAAAAAGTCTTCCCCTATAGTATTTTTCTAAAAGACCCTTATACTTTTCATTTCCGGTAATATCCAGCAAATCCGCCCATACCTCGAGCATACCACCGGTTTCCACATCCAGAATATTATCAAATTCTTCTCTGCTATACTCTTTACTCCACCTGTCAAACCAGTCTGCAAGCTTATCTGCTATATTAAGAGCCTTTTCGATTTCCATATAACGATATACATCTACAAGACCCATAAACAGCTTATGAATCGTATATTGTGGCGCCCAGATGCTCTTACCCTTGCCAATCCAATACAGGTATTTCTCAGGAATCGGGCAAGCCCATTCACCGCCGTTTTCCTGCTGACATATGGACAGTTCATCAAGAATCGCTTCTGTCTTCGCTTTTAACTCCCTGTCTCCCTGACTCTAATACACATCTCCGAGCCCACGAGACAGGAAGAAATATCGTATGCCGT
>CAMWWS010000103.1 GCA_947178085.1 uncultured Lachnospiraceae bacterium
CCGTTATGTTTACAGTAGCTCCCTGTGTCTGATTTGCCAAATCGGAAATCTCCGTAGCTACTACAGCAAAACCTTTTCCTGCTTCTCCGGCACGAGCCGCTTCTATACTTGCATTCAGAGCAAGAAGACTGGTCTGTCTGGCTACGCTCGTGATAATTTCAATAATCGACTGCATATTTTTCATATACTCTTCCAATTCGCTTATATCGGTAACAACTTCTTTTCCTGCGCGTTCGGAAGATTCTACCTGCGAAAGCAGCGTATCCAAACTGCTCTTTCCACTCATGACATCATTTCTGGCCTGAGACATACTCTCACAAATACTTGCTGACACATCCTTCACTTTTTCCACATGCTTCTGTATCTCTTCTGTCTGACCTATCTGATTCTGTATAGCGTCCGCAGTTTCATTCGCTCCTGAGGACACTTCCTGCATAGCGTTTCTTGTCTCCATAACCGAATTACCAAGTTCATGCATCCGTACTGTCACATCTTCGATACCTTTGGACATTTCACCTGATACATTCATTACATTATTAAGAAGTCTGGACACATTCTCCTTTTCCTGATTAATTTCATCTAACTTCATCTTATTAATCTTCGCCATTGTGCTTGTTGCCCAACAGAGAAACGCGGCTATAATCAGCATGACTATGTTTCTGATTTCATAGGTAGGCATAAGCTCTGACGGTATACCTACGTTGACTGCCCGAATGACCGTATAAATAACATTTACTATGAATCCGCCAAAAGAAATAGCGACGCAGTAACGCACATCCGAATACAACATAATGATCAGGTACATCGGAATGGCATATGTAAATGCGGTCAAATCTGTCGTAGTAAAAACAACAAATATGTAAAAAGCGCTATATCCGAATCCCAGAATATGCTGTATTTTCTTATCTGCGGGATTGCTCTTATACAAAATCCATTCTGCTATAACAGGTACGGCTGCCAAAACAGAAAATATAGCGTAATATCCTATTGTCCTTGAACCTTTGAATACTTCCAATGCATATGCCAGCATCAGAACTACCACTATCACAGTATGGCATAAAATCGCCACTTTGTTTATCAAGCTTCTTTCTCTCTCCATTATTCCGTCCTCACCATTCTCATATATTGTATATAAAAAAACATTAGCTGTTTCTATTTTCGCCGAGACTGAGCTTATTGTAATTATATCCTTAGAAGCGATTACCGTATATCATTCCTATAAGAATTACGAAGTAATTCTTGTAACACAAGCAACGCTTGTGTTTTCTCAGGCTGCCGAGCCTGAGCTTATTATATCATAAACGGCTACTCTTCACAAGTCACTTTCAATAGAATAAAGCATACCTAAAGAACTCCCATGACAATTCCCGCAATTATGATTGCGGCGCAAACCAGCTTATGACCGGTGTTCTTTTCATGGAAAATAAAACGTCCTCCGAGAATCGCCACTACGCTCCCAGACTGTTTCAGCAGAGTCATGACGGTAACCCTGCTGCCCTCCATGCCGTTGGCAAGAAACAAAGAGCGGTCAGCGACTACTATAAGAATGCTTAAAATCCATATCCAATAATTCTTCAGAGTGCTGCGCATATGTACGGGAGTTTTAGATACAATAATGAAAATCAGATACATAAGCGCAAGAAACAATAAGTACCAGAACTGAAGCTGCGAGCTGTTTATGTCTTTCATAAGAAGCTTGTCAAGCAGCCCGGAAACCGCATTTAACAGGCATGAAGCAAACGCCATAATTACCAGTTTCGTTTCAACACGGTCTTTTTCCTGCACATTGGTCTGCTCTCTGCCCTGTTCATCGCTCTCCTTATCATCCTGACCTTTACTGTCAGACTGCCTGCTGCCCGATGATTTCGGTCTGTATTTCAGCAATAAAAGCCCTGACGATACCAGTATAAGTCCAAGTACCTGCCAAATTCCAAGCGTTTCCTGCAGCACGATTACTCCAAGCAGAGTTGCAAAAAGTACTCTGGATAAATCCAGTACGCCATATAAGCTGATCGGCATTTTACTTATTGCCTTAAAACTAAACATCCATGCAAGAAAAATAGCAAAGGACTTAATAGAAATATAAAAATAGTACTTTACTTCCAATCCCAGCGCATTCTTTGCGTCCGGCAGGACAAGAATAAAGGCAAGCACCGTATACATAAACAATACTTCGATGGCGGAATTTCTTCCTAACGCTTTCTTTTTTACAATCTCACGTGTTCCTTTAATGATTCCATAAAGAAGCACCAGCCATATCCATGCCATTTTATCTCTCCGTTTCTTTTTTCCGTATCTATTCTGTTATAGCACATATGTCGGATTTGTGGAAGTTTTTTCTTGTGGAGTATTGCGGCCTCCCCGAATCCTATTTTTTTACGTGGTATGTAACCGATTTCATATGCTTCCATATAATAAACTAAGTTTGTCAAAATGGAATGTATTTTTATGAAAAATATGAAAAAGAAAATTTTATCTCTATTTCTAACAACGATATGTGCAATATCATTGCTTACAGGATGCGGGAGCGGTAATGATAAGGAAGATACGTCCTCCGCTTCAAAAAAAACACCTGTTACACTTAACGAAGTAGCCCATTCAATTTTCTATGCGCCGCTCTATGTCGCTATCGAAGAAGGATATTTCGCTGACGAAGGCATTGACTTAACCCTGATTACCGGCTTCGGTGCGGATAAAACCATGACAGCGCTTCTGACAGGCGAAGCGGATATCGGCTTCATGGGAAGCGAAAGCACAATCTATACTTATGCCGGAGGTTCTACGGACTACGCTGTCAACTTCGCACAATTGACACAGCGTGCAGGCAATTTCCTTGTAGCCAGAGAACCGATAGAAAACTTTGACTGGGATATGTTAATAGGTAAAAATGTCTTAGGCGGCAGAGCCGGCGGCATGCCTGAAATGGTATTTGAATATATCCTGAAAAAGAATAATATCGACCCGTCATCCGATTTATCAATTGACCAGAGCATTGACTTCGGTTCCACCGCCGCGGCATTCTCAGGCGGGCAGGGTGATTTTACGGTTGAATTCGAGCCGCATGCCACTTCTCTTGAATCAAAGGGTGACGGCTATGTCGTTGCATCCCTCGGAGAAGATTCCGGTTATGTGCCTTATACTGCATTCTCCGCAAAAAAGAGCTACATCGAAGCCAACCCCGAGGTAATCCAGTCATTTACCAACGCCCTGCAAAAAGGCATGGACTATGTGCAGAATCATTCTGCTGCGGAAATTGCAGCCGTAATACAGCCGCAGTTTGAAGGAACCGAATTAGATACCATCACTACGATTGTTGAACGATATGCATCACAGGATACATGGAAATCCGATTTGATTTTTGAAGAAAAGAGCTTTACACTGCTCCAGAATATTCTGGAAGAAGCCGGAGAGCTTGAAAACAGAGTTCCTTATGCTGATTTGGTTGACACAACTTTTGCCACCAAAGCAGCTAAATAAAAAATCGTCGCTCGGCAGCGACGATTCAGAGAATGCTTCGCATTCTCATTGGAATGATTTACGTCGTGGCGTAATTTCCTATGGTATAAAAAAACAGAACTTCTAAGCGAAGCAGCCCATGCTGCAAGCCTTAGAAGTTCTTTTCATTTCGGTAAATATACTTTTTTCTATACTTCTCTTCCATACACCTCAATCTGGCTCAATGCCGGAAACGGTGACGGGTCATCCGCTTTAATCAGCTGCTCCAGCCGCACCCACCGTATTTTTTTCGGCTCAAAATCCAGTATATGAGGAAGATTGCTTTTTTCCAACTCCCAGACGATTTCCGACTGGTCTGAGAAAGTCAGGGTAACCTGCTTCCACCAGTTATCATGCGGAAAATCGGAGCGGGTATACAGCACCACTTTGTCTGCCTCCACTTCCCTTCCGAAATCCACCGTCATTTCTGCGTCATCCTGCATATTTATACCCCATGATTCATAAGGCCACTCGCCATGGGAGCGGTTTTCACACACTCCGTCGATTGCGTTTCTGGCCGCAAACACGGATTCACCTCTCGTCTCCACATTGGCCGTCGCATGGGGGAAGCAGTTAGTATCGCCGTGCTGGTCGCATACGTTCAATGCCAGATTCCTGTACGCATGTATCTCGTCCTCTCTCGCAATTCTCGCATACAGATAATGCCTGTTTCCTGCAAAAACTTTCGGCGAATAGCATATACGTTTCTCACCGAAAGGAACCGCATATGAGACATTATCCGTAATATAGCAAAAAGCCGCTCCCATCGCATCATCAACCTGTAAGAAGACATGAATATTCTTTTCCGAAGTCTCCAGAACAATTCTGTCTCCCTCCTGATATTCTGCCGTACATACGAGACTCACATAATTCTCCCCGCTGCTTACACAGATGGTCTTCCCACTTTTATCCAAAACCTTCAATGCCAGTACTGCCATTGTTCCACACTCCTATCTGCTCTGTTTCATCATATCGCCAACCTTCGGCGTCATGCGCTCCTATACGCTGACTATAGTAGTCAATTCATTTTTCCCCTGATGTATCGTATAACGAACAGCCGGAATTCTAGTCATCGGATGTAAAATGTTGGTATTAGGATCCGCCGAAATTATGACGCCTTCACCCTCTTCACATTCCGTTTCAACGCTGCATCCGCTGTAATGGTTCTCTACCCTCGCCGTTTTTCCATCCTGTATCTGCTTTTCTCCCGCCACATCGATTTCCACTGCAAAACCGCAGTCATAAGCCTCGCATTCCCTGTCGCTCGTAATAACGTGTTTCCTTATATGCCCCTCTTTTGTCGGAATGATATAGGATTCCACCTGAATCCCTTCATAAGGTATCCAGCGGGAATATACTTCCGTCTCCGAGATGCGGAACTCCTCGCAGATACGTCTCACATATACATATCCGTTAATATAAAAAGCAAGCATAGAATCCGGCGCCGTTTCGTGTACTTCCCATTCGGATTTAGCCACGCTAAAGGCAAATTCCGTGTCATAAGCAAATTTTCCGTATTTGGACGGCAGCTGTCCATGCCCTGCCGGGCTGTATTTTCCGGGTACGTAAGCTGTTACATGATTTTCATATCTTCTAATCAGCATATCGGCGTAAGGAAGCGCTTTCTGTTCCTCCAAAACCGGAAGCGGCTTCGCTTCGGCTTTCCAGAATGGATGGTCATCAGGCAGCATCAAAAAAGCAAAGGTCTTTAACGCCCAATAAGGAGAACCCGGTCCGTTATACCTCTCACCCATGACCAGATTAGGATATCCGTATCCTATGGTCAGAATATCGTTTCCGTCAAAAATCGGTCTCTTCATCCAGTCGCAGAAGTGCCTTACAATAAGTCCTTTCATAACACCGACATCAAAGGGTTCTATCCCCGCCATCAGACATGCCGAGAAAAAGCTCACCTGTGAAAAACGGTAAGTCAGGGAACGACCGAAAGGCAGCGCCCTCCCTTTTTCATCGAACCAGTATATGAACTGTTTAGCGAAAATCCCCGCACGTTCTTTATAAAGCTTACATCTTTCAGGGTCTTCATCTTCCATGACCATCGCATAAAATAAGCTGTAAAAATGAATCGCAAAAGACACATAATAATCCTTCTGTCCCGAATCGCCGTCCTGATACCAACCGTCGCCAAGATAAAAAGAATTTGCGCCGTTTAAGTATTTTTCCAATTTATCAGCATCATATTTTCTGCCGAGTTTCTTTAATGCGATATTGACAAGTACTGCGAACAAAACCCAGTTACAGACAGGCAGCTCATACTTATTAATACCGTAAAGCCAGTTCTCCAGATTGTCCTTTTCCTTGTCCGATAAAGGTTCCCACAACTTATCCGGCGCTAAGATTAATCCATACGCCATAGCCGCCATCTCTACGAAACGCTGGTCAAAGGCATGAAAACCACCCCAGTATTCTTCATTTTCCGGGTCAGTTCCCGCTGTCATTCCTTTTCTATAGACCTGCTCAAATTCCGCATCACTTCCGCCGCCTGCCCAGAATGGCACAAGTCCCCATAAAACACGCGAAAAAGCTTCCAGCCGAATTGTACTCTGCTCATAAGTCGTTGCCGTAACGCCCAGCACGATTCCAGCCTTTTCCTTCGTATAATAAGGCAGCAACGGCCTGATAATATCCAGCAACAGCTCCCTGAAATCTTCTTTACTGTTTAATCTACCTTCCCAGTCTGTTTTCATATTCAATCTCCCTCTCAACACTCCGGCAGAAACACTACCAATATAGAACCCAATCCTTCCGCAGTCTCGTCAACGCTTCCATATAGAAATAGTCACCCCATGAATTACATTCATCTACGCCGTAATGATTACAGGTGTTATACGGTGAATGATTCGAATATGTACTGTGTAATACAAGCCCGTTAGATTTTTCAGGGTCTTTTACAGCATATTTATCGTACAGGGATTTCATCATCTGTTTCGCATACTTGCGATAAATTTCCGCTTCTTCAGGTTCTAACGACTTTATCATTTCCAACATGCCGCAGGCTGCGATTGATGCGGAAGATGAATCTCTCGGCTGGTCATCCCCGTCAGTAAATTCCAAGTCCCAGAAAGGTACCATATCTTTCGGAAGATGCTCCAGATAATACTGCGCCACATTTTTAAAGATATCTATATATTCTTTCCGCTTCGTATAATTATAGGCAAGCGCCGCGCCGTAAATCCCCCACGCCTGCCCTCTTGCCCACGCGGAACCATCGCGGTATCCCTGACAGGTCGCACCGTGGTCCGGTTCACCCGTCTCCATATTGAAAAAAAAGGTATGCCAGGTGGAATAGTCTTCACGAATCACGTTCTTAATTGCCGTATGAATATGCTTTTCCGCAATATTCCGGTACTTGTCATCCCCGGTTTCCTCCGATGCCCAGTACAATAACGGCAGATTCAGCAGACAGTCGATGATCAGCCTGTAATTTTCCGGCGCATCCATCGGTCCCCATGCCTGTATAAATTCGCCAATGGGATGATATCTTGTAATCAACTGATCCGCTGCCTTAATTGCTGCTTCTTTCCCTTTTTCGCTTCCCGTCAGCTTATAAGCCGCCACACAGGAAGGCGAATATAGGAATCCCATATCATGATGGTCTACTTCTATTTTATTATTGATTCTATGCAAAAAGCTGTCCACCTGTACTTCCGCAGCTTTTTTCAGTGCTTCAGCATCAGGACTGTTCTTTTCTTTCGCATATTCATAAGCAAGCCAGATTTCTCCTGTCCAGAATCCCGTTGTCCAGTAATTATTTTCGATTGGATGATAAAAACCGTCTTCACTGTAGGCTTTCTGAAACTTATCCGTAAATTCAGGCAGATTACGAACAACCTGCTCCACAGAAAAATCAAGGGCTTTGTTTATCTCTTCCGTAGAAATCAATGGGCTGGATTCAAATAATATTTTCATATGCTCCCTCCGTTCTGCTATGTCTTTGAGCGCTAAACTCTTATCCTTTCAGTCCCGTAGAAGCCACGCCTTCGACAAAGTACTTCTGCAGGCACAGGAACACGATAATAACCGGTATCAAAGAAAGCACAGAGCCTGCCATAATAAGTCCATACTCGGAGGAATACTGTCCGATGAACATTTTCAATCCGAGCTGAATCGTCTTTTTGCTCTCGGTCTTTAAATAAATGAGTGGTCCTAAATAGTCGTTCCAAGTATTAACGAATGTAAAAATCGTCAATGTGGACAATGCCGGCTTAGAAAGCGGCAGCATAATCTTGGCATAGATTTTATACTCACTCATACCGTCGATTCTCGCCGCCTCACACAATTCGCTCGGAATCCCTTCATAGAACTGCTTCATCATGAACACTCCGAAAGCTGAGAACGCCTGTAGGCATATCATTGCAAGCAGCTTATCATTTAAGCCCATAGCCCTCATCATAATGAACTGCGGAACCATGTACACCTGCCAAGGCATTGCAATCGTTGAAATATACGCCAGAAAGATGGCATTTTTATGTTTAAATTCCAGTTTTGCAAAAGAATATGCTGCAAAGCTTGATGTCAGAAGCTGCAAAAACGTAACGATAATTGTCAGAAATACCGTATTTTCCACAAACTTCAACATCGGAATTTTCGTCCATATTTTCACATAATTATCCCATCTGGGAACTTCAGGAATCCATACAAAAGGATTCATTTTGAATACTTCTCTGTCCGTTTTAATTGACGCAGACAGCATCCATAAAAACGGAATTATCATAACAACCGTTATTATAATTAAAATTAAGTAAAGTAAGATTTTACCAATTAACGCATTTCTGCTTTTTGAACTATATTTTTTTGTATCTGATTTCTCGCTCATCCCAACTCTCCTTTCTCCTACATTTTACGCATCCAGATTTTTTTCATATCTGAACTGAATCAACGTAACAACAAGGACTATCAGGAACAATACCATTG